>CAYXTQ010000073.1:0-4896 GCA_964467845.1 uncultured Methanosarcinales archaeon
TTATTTGTAAAAAAAAAGAAGATTAATTTCTATGATTTGGCAGATATAACAGTAATTCCTTTAGCTTTAGGCTTATTTTTTGGAAGAATTGCTAACTTTCTTAACAGCGAGCTTTACGGCAGAATTACAAATCTGCCATGGGCCGTAAATTTCAATAATGAATTTGCAGATGGAAACTATATTTTTAGACATCCTTCCCAGCTGTACGAGTCTTTTAAGAACTTAGTTATATTTTTTACTCTATGGATTGTTAGAAATAAAAAATTTCCTAGAGGATTTTTATTTTGGTTGTTTGTAACATTATATGGTTTATTTAGATCCTTAATAGAATTTGTAAGACAGCCAGAAGTCATGGTTGGTCCTTTAACAATGGGTCAAATGCTTAGCATTCCAATGTTTGTTATTGGATTTGTTATGCTCTTTAAATTAAAAAAGTAAAAATTATTTTTTTAAAAAAAAAAACTATAACTCAAACTTAACTTCCTTTTTTTCAATATTCTTCAAAACCTTTTCTAATAAATCTTCTACTTTAATCCCATAATGTACTTTATTATCCAAAGTTCTTACTGCTACTGTTTTATTTTTTTCTTCCTTCTCCCCAACAATCACAATTAAAGGTATTTTTTGCAGTTGTGCTTCTCTAACTTTATAACTTACAGATTCTGCTCTTAAGTCTAATTCAGCTATTATTTTTTTATTTTTTATTTCTTCATAAATTTTTTTAGCATAATCATCAAACTTATTGGAGACAGTTAAAACTCTTGCCTGTATCGGAGCAATCCATAACGGAAATTTGCCAGCAAAATGCTCTATTAAAATTCCCAAAAATCTTTCTATGCTTCCATAAATTGCCCTGTGCAGCATTACTGGTCTGTGTTTTTTGCTGTCTTTTCCTTGATAAGTTAAATCAAACTTTTCAGGCATTGAGAAATCAACCTGTATTGTGCCGCACTGCCATCTTCTGCCAATAGCATCTTTTATATGGAAATCTACTTTTGGACCGTAAAAAGCTCCTTCCCCTTCATTTATTTTATACTTTAATTTTTTCTTGTCTAATACTTTTTTTAAAGCATCCTCTGCTTTATCCCAAACTTCTTTACTGCCCATTGCCTTTTCAGGCCTTGTTGATAATTCAATATCATACTTAAATTCAAAAGTTGAATAAACTTCATCAACCAAATCTATCAACTCAATTATTTGGTCTTCTAATTGCTCTTCTGTGCAGAAAACATGTGCATCATCTTGTGTAAAGACTCTTACCCTAAATAAGCCTGCAAGTACACCAGAAAGTTCATGTCTATGAACTAGACCAAACTCTCCTGCCTTTATCGGTAATTCTCTGTATGAGCGTGCTTTTGATTTGTAAATAAGTAAGTTTCCAGGACAATTCATTGGCTTTAAAGCAAAATCTTTGTCATCAATCTTTGTAAAATACATGTTTTCTTTATAATGATCCCAGTGCCCTGACCTTAGCCAAAGCTCTTTGTTTAATATTATTGGAGTTCTGTTTTCTTCATAGTTTCTTTTTTCAAGCTGCAATCTCATAAATTCAATCAATTTATTATAAATAAACATTCCTTTATGGTGGAAGAAAGGCATTCCAGGAGATTCATCATGTATTGAGAAAAGCTCTAGCTGCATTCCTAATTTTCTATGGTCTCTTTTTTCTGCTTCTTCCTGTAGCTTTAGATAATCCTTAAGCTCTTTTTCAGTTGGAAAACTTATTCCATATATCCTTTGCAATTGTTTATTTTCCTGCTTGCCTCTCCAATATGCTCCAGAAACCTTTAACAGTTTAAAACCCTTGATCTGACCTGTACTAACTATATGCGGTCCAATGCACATATCTATAAAATCTCCTTGTTTATAGAATGGAATCTTTTTATCTTTTATATCCTCCAGTAATTCGTTTCTATAAGGCTCATCTAACTCTTTATTTTTCTTTACTGCATCTTCTCTTGAAAGCTCTATTCTTTCAAACCTTAAATTCTGCTTGATTATTTTCTCCATCTCTTTTTCTATTTTCTTTAAATCCTCTGGAATAAATGCTCTCTTGTACTCAAAATCATAATAGAAACCTTCTTCTATAGCAGGACCAATTGCTAACTTTGCATCTGGATACAAATTTTTAACAGCATAAGCCAAAACATGATTTGTACTGTGCCAGAAAACCCTTTTACCTTCGCTATCTTCAAAAGTTATAACCTTAAAATTAGTATCTTTCTCTATTTTTCTTGTTAAATCAACAAAACCATCATCTATTTTAGCAACTATTGCCTCTTTATCTTTTCCAATGTCTTTAACTATCTCTAAAGCAGTTATTCCCTTATTGTATTCTTTTATCTTTCCATCATCAAATTTTATTTTTATTTTCATTTTATATAATAAAAACTAAACCATATTTAAAAAGTTTGTTGTTTTTATATAGAGCAACATATCTAGAAACAGATTTAATGCCCTCTTTACTTCTTCTTTCCTTTTCTCTTTTTCTTACTTTTCTTTTTTTTTATTCTACTTATTTTCTTTATTGTCTTTTTTATTATACCACTTACTCTCTCAAACTTCTCTTCTAATGTAGACGCTAACGGTTCATATATTAACCCACAATCTCTACAGATAACTTGTTGCTTGCTGTCATTGTAAACAATATTTATACTAGCACATTCAGGACATTCCTTTATCTTATGTATATTTTTTATTGTCATTCTCCCCGAGAACTTTTACAGTTTATAATGTTTATAAAGCTTTTGTTTTTATTTTTATTTTTTAATTGATTTTTAATAATGATTTTTTTTTTTTATTGATTATTGATTTTTATTAATGAATTATTTATATTGATTTTACCCTTTCATAATCTGTTTTAATATATTCTCCTTGCCTTTCCAAACTAAAGCTTCCTTTAAAACTTCTTCAATGCTTTCAACAGGTATTATTGTAACCTTCTTTAATTTAGTAGGATCAATAACAATATCCTTTAAATTTGATTTTGGGATAATAACTCTTTTAATGCCAGCCTCAATTGCAGCCTCAATCTTTGCAATAACTCCACCAATTGGTAAAACTTCTCCTCTTACTGATAGACTTCCAGTCATTGCAGTGTCTTGTCTTACTGGAATTTTCTTGAAAGCACTTATTATAGAAGCAGCAACTGCAATACTTGCACTATCTCCTTCCACACCTTCGTAAGTTTGCAAAAACTGAACATATAAATCATATTTCTCCCTTAAATCTTCTCCGAAATATCTTTTAATTATAGCGCTAACATTTTTTATTGCCTCTTTTGCAATTTCCCCTAATTTGCCAGTAGCTATAATCTCCTTTTCCTTACCACCAGGAGTTACAGCACTTTCAATTGGTAAAATTATTCCTGAAAATGGTGGAACTGGGCCAAGAACTGCTAAACCATTCACCCTTCCAATCTTATTTCCTGTTGTAACAATAACCTGATATTCTTTTTTCTGCTCAATATATTTATCAGCAATCTGCTGTTCTAAAGTACGAGCAATATTTTTTGCATCAATTACATGCTTTCTCATTACTAATTTAGCACCTTGTTCCTTAGCCAAATCTCCTGCCGCTCTAACTAATCCTCCTAAATCCCTTAACCTTAAAGTTAAATGCCCTTTTCTGTCTGCTCTTCTTCTAGCTTCCTCTATAATAGCATCTACCGCTTCCTTTGAAAAATGAGGTATTTTTTTATCCTTAATAATTTCTTGTGCAACAAAAACTGCTATTTTATTCCTGTTTTCCTCTGTATCCTTTATAGTATCTTTCATATACACTTCATAACCATAACCCCTAATCCTAGACCTTAAAGCAGGATGCATTTGCTTTACTGTTTCATAGTTACCTGCTGCTACTAAAATAAAATCACACGGTACTGGCTCTGTCCTTACCATTGCTCCAGCGCTTCTCTCACTCTGCCCTGTTATTGAAAATTTCCTTTCCTGTATAGCTGATAACAACTCCTGCTGTGTATGTGGTTGTAATGTTGCAATTTCATCAATAAACAAAACTCCTTTGTTTGCCTTATGAATCATTCCTGCTACAACCCTTTCATGAGCTGGTGTTCCAAGGCCTCCAGACTGAAACGGGTCATGAAGTACATCGCCGAGAAGTGCACCAGCATGTGCTCCAGTTGCATCAAAGAAAGGTGCTTGTTTTTTCCTAAAATTATCAACAATTAACCTAGGCGGTAATCTTTGCCTTGTTGTATCCATTCTTTTTCCTAGATTAATAAACAAAACAAAAGCTCCTAAAAAAACCATTCCGCCAAGAAAAAAAGCAGCAAACATTATATCAGATTTATAATAACTCCTAACCCACCACGGAGCAAACATAGCCAATAAAACAAGAAAAAAAAGAATAACATTCTGGCTTTTAAACATCTTCATGCTTTGAAGTCTTGCTCTTGTTACTAAATCTCTGCCATTACCAGCAGGAACTGTTCTTATCAAAGGAGTATTTTCATCATTTGGGTTAGGAAAAGAAATAATATCAACTAGTTTTTCTTTTGGCAATAACTCTGCCAAAGCCAATCCAAGCATAGATTTTCCAGTACCAGGCTCTCCTATCAACAAAACATGCCTTCTCTGCTCTCCTGCTTTTCTGATTACATTAACAGCCCTGTCCTGTCCAATAACCTGGTCTGATATCCTAGGACTGACCTTAATGTCTTTAGTTGATTTAAAACTTAATTCTGCCATAGCAACCTCTGTAATATAGAATTATTTAAAAAGTTTGTGTTTAAACAACGGAATTCCACCAATAGTAGATTGGTGGTTTTTGACAAATTAAAATAATCAATAAAGACAATTAATTATAAAAAAAAAAAAAAAAAAATTAAAATAAAAATTTTTAAATCTAATTAGATATTATATTTTATATATTAAAAAA
>CAYXTQ010000074.1:0-4788 GCA_964467845.1 uncultured Methanosarcinales archaeon
AAGTATTGGCACTGTTATTAGATTGTACATAAACAGTATGTGTACCATCTCCACAAGGACTTCCTGCACCTGTACCACATGCTTTAGTTAAATCAATTTTGCCTGATACATTTACTTCTGTGCCACCGAATGTGCCATTTGTTAGATAATATAATTGAGTAGTATAGCCATCAAGATATGCCCTAGAACCATTTACTCCTTGAGTATCTCTTAATATTGCTGTTACTGTAATGTTTGCATCAGCTTTAGTAGGATTTGGATTAACATTAATTCCTGATACAGTTGTAGCTGAAGTGTCTAATTGAATAGTAATAGATTGTGATGTATTGATATTACCAACATCATCAGTTGCATTAAATGTTATTTGACAACTTCCATCAGATGTGCATCCAAAGGCTGTTGCATCTGTTTCCACAGACCACATATAAGTATCTGTTGTTGTTTGTCTTATTCTACTTAGATTAACAACATTGCCGCTTTTATAAGCAGATACATTGCTAAATGATTGAAGATTCAAGTTTGGATCTTCTATTATAACTGAAATATTGAATTTCTCAGTTGTGCTTGACACGCTGCTTACATTTGTAGTTAGACTTGTTGCTCTTGGTGCTCTGTCATCAATTACTATGGTAATGTTTTGTTGTTTTTTGTTTTTTGTTAAATCTGTAGCATTAAGTGTTAATGTGCAGTTTGCTTCTCCTGCTGTACACCCTAAATTTGCAGGAGTAGATGTATTATACCATGGAGATGCAACACCTGAAGCATTAGCTGTACCATTTAAAGTACTTGTTATACTGCCTGCTGCGGCTGTTGCAGAGCTTATGTTAGTTTTAGCATCTGTTAAAGTTGTGTTTACAGTAATAGTGCTTGTACTCTTTGTTCTGTTACCTTGGACATTTATTGTAGTTGTTGGATTAGTATATGTTGGTGGTGTGTCATCTACAATGAAATCAAATGTTTCTGTACTGTTTACATTACCTGCTTTATCAGTTGCTGTGAAGTTTAATTTACATTCCCCTTCTGCGCAACTTAAAGCAGAACCTGAGGTTGTTATATTCCATACTTGGTTATTAGTTGGATTTTGTGACATTGAAAGAGAACTTCTGTTTAGAGAAACACTTGCTATATTATCAACTATAGTTGCATTAAGGTCAAAGGTTTGGGTGCTGTTAACTACACTATCTGAATCACTCATCGCTTTAGTTGTTACATTTGGTGCTGTACTATCAACGTATATAGTTATACTTTCAGAAACATTTTCTCTTAAACCTAGATCAGTTGCATTGAATTGTAATGTACAAGCTCGTGCTCCTGTAGTACTATCTGAAGCTTTACAACCATAAGAATCCAATGACTTGTTTATCATCCATCCTGAAGTACCATTTCGAGTTCCAGATTCTAAATCAATAGTATAATAGGTATTATTTGTAAGATTATGAGTAGTAATATTTGTTGGTACTCTTGTCCCATTTATTGTAATATCATAACTTGGATTAATGTAATCTGAAGCATTTAAGGTTATTGATATATTCTGTGTAACGCTATTTGTAAAATTATAAGATCTGTTTGAATTCATATCAAACACTTTTGGTACATCATTATCAACTGTTACTGTTATTGTTTCTGACTCGTTTTTATTGCTAACATTATCATATGCTTTAATTGTAAGTGTATGTGTTCCGTCTGCAGTACAGCCTAAAGTAGTCATGCTTGTTGATGTGTTCCAATTATTTCCTACAGCTGGAAGTACCATATTTGCATAACTTCCACTATCACATTTTATTTGTACTGGTGATAATACATTAGATGTGCTATCACTGGCGCTAAGGTTTATTAAATAATTAGTGGTACTATCTATAAAGTCATCATCACCAATTCCTAACGTATCACTTAAATTTAACTTAGTAACAGATGGTGGGATAGTATCAATTGTAAAATTATAACCTTGATTAGTATTATTATCTACAAGGTAGTTCCCCATTGTATCATTCGCAAAAAGAGTAAATCTTATTGTATTATTGTTTGCAAAAACTGTACTTAATATTGTTCCGCTAAATATTCCACCAGTTTCGTTTTTTCCTTCAGAAATAGGTAAGTTTAATGAATTATTGTATTTGCCTACTCTTCTATCTGGTAAATTAGATTTATTTACATTATAGAATGCCCAAACTTCAGATATGTTTGAACCTCCAGTATCATTAACCTGAACAAATAGATCTATGTTGCTTCCATTTAAGTAATATAATGCATTAAATTGGGTGGAACTTTGTAATAAAGTATTTCCTGGACCATTTGTTGCATTTAATAAAGTTATTGTTGGAGAAGATGCATCAACATTTGTAGTTGGGCTTGAGGGAGAGGTGCCTGTTGCATTATCTGTTGAAGTAATACCCCACGTATAACTGCCGGTTGTGTCTGCTGTTGGAACATTTATTTGAAAACCAAGTATTTCTCCTGTATATATTTTAGCTCCGTCTTGGTTTGTAGTCCAAGTTGCAGTTCCGACTGTAGTATCGTTAGCACATGACCAATTTGCAGGAGTAGTTGCAGGACATTGAGGGTCTCCAAAATTTCCAGAGGTTGGTGCAGCAATTTCTACTTTGTTAATATAATCTGTTCCACTAGCATATGTTATATTAACCCAATAAGTTGTTAGAGTAGCATTTTTGGCATATAACGGAGATATAGTATGTGTACTGGTGTGCGTAGCAATTACTATTAAAGAACCTATCAGAAAAACAGAAACCATCAATATTGTCATTAAGAAATTTTTAAAGTTATATGCACCTCTTTTTTGCATCATTTTTTGAGACCTCCTCATTCATAAATTAAATAAAATTAATTGGTGTTTTTAACAGAGGAATTAATTAGAAATAAAAATACCCCTCTTTTTTTTATAAAAACACCTCTTTTTTTTTTATTTTATTGCCACATTTATATAATATAAACTATAATGAGAATGATTAGAAACTCATTATTTAAATACTTTTCGTTTTTTAACTATGTAATAAGTAATATTTAATAATAGTAACAAAAACCTATTTTATATTGGGTATTTAAACTGAAAAATGAAAATACACTTAAAAATCGAAGATTTTTGGTGTCCTGAAAATTTAAAGAATTTTCATGACTTCATATTTTCAATGTTTAAAATTTAAGGGTAAATTTTAACAGATGATAAAAAATAAAACCAAAAACAAAATTTTATGCAAAAAGGTAAAATTTTGTAGAAATATATTATCCCAAATGAGGGGTTTTATGTTTTCTAAGCCTGATAAAGGTTTAGTTTTTATGTTTAAAAAAGAAAAAATTGTTAACTTGCATATGTTCTTTATTTTACACCCAATTGATGTTTTATGGCTGGATAAAAACAAAAAAGTTGTTAAAATTAAGGAAAACTTTAAGCCATTTAGAATAGTGTTTTCTGATAAACCAGCCAAATATATTATAGAGTTACCAGCAGGAATTATAACAAAAACAAAGACAGATATAGGAGATACCATAAGTTTTAAATAAGGAATAAGAATTCTAAGGCTTTAAGGGGGCGTAGTATAAGCCATCTCAAATGAAATGGGTACAACCTGGCTATCACAACTGGCTCCAGTCATGGAGCGACGAGTCTTTTGACGATGATAGAAGATACCAGTTAATCTGGGTTCAAATCCCAGCGTCCCCATTCTAAATCTTTAATTTGCTAAAATCAATTTTCTTAATAATTTTAATTATAATAAAAACAACCAAAGAAGCAATTAAGACATAGATTGATTGCTCAGGCCATATTAAATCAAGTTTATAAGATTTGATAGATAATGGAAAAAATAAATTCATTCCGCTTGTAAAATGTCTCATTGTTAAATCAGATAAAAAATGGGTTATCAAACCAATATTTATTAAAAAGACGGTTTTTACTTTATCATACTTGAATAAAGGTGCTATAAGTATAGTTAAAATAAAACAAACTAATGGTGTATGAAAAGAACTGAAGGAGAGATCTTTAAAAGTATCAAGATAAAAATATAACAAGAAGACTTTTGATAGTAAGTCAGGTATTAGTGCTCCTAATAAAACTAAGCTTTTTTTTTCTATATTAAACAATTCAGCCACAATTAAGCTAATTAACAAATGACTCATCCAATCAGGCATTTTCAAACCCCTTTAATGTTATTTTCCATTCTTGAAAAAAAATAAATAAAAAAATAATAAAGGCGATAAATGAAAAAAAGTATAATAAATAATTATGATTATAGTTGTGGTAATCAATTAATTCTATATTTCCATTTTTTTTAAAATTAAGAAAAAAAACTGTTTCACCATAAACACTTTTTTTAACATCTGAACCAAAAACTTTAAGATGTGAACCTCTTACATTCAAATAAAAATGATTTTTGCTCATATTAATAATCTTTCCAAGGTACTGGTCTTTATAATCTTCATATCTTGTAGGATTACCCAGGTATTTTTCTAAGCTAAATGTATGTTCAGCCTCATAATGATCATACGCATTGTCATATAGAAAAAGTGTCACTATTAGTATAAATAGTAGAAAATACCAAATCTTAATTAAGACCCCCATGATAAGAGATAAAAATGATTTTGAATTTAAAAATATTTGTAAACTAGGTTAATATATATGAGATAAGATATTTGAGGTTATGCTAAAAAGAAAAAAATTATATATTATAGTTAATCATTTTATTTTTTAATGGCAAAAAAAGAGTTTCTTGAGGCAATTGCAACTTTAACCGGATTAGTTATTGGTGCTGGTGTTTTAGGAATTCCATATGTAGT
>CAYXTQ010000075.1:0-4757 GCA_964467845.1 uncultured Methanosarcinales archaeon
TCTGAAAACTTTCTGCATTTACTTATATCTTCTTTCCAGCCTTTAAATGTTTTATACTCAATTTCACAATTTTTCATAATATTTGGATCTGCAGGAGAATATAGATATTCTTTACCTTTATACTTATATTTCATCGCTATTTTTATCTCTTTTGCTCCTGAAAACAAATCTAACTTCATAATTGCTAATTCATTATAACCATTAAGCAATTGAGAAGTTCTTGCCTGAACCATATCAAACCATCCAACCATCCTTTGCCTGCCAGTTGTTGCTCCAAATTCATAGCTTCTCAATTTTTTTGCTATTTCTGTATCTTGCGGAATTTCAACTGGAAAAATATGAATTCCAACTTTAGTTGTATATGCCTTTCCTACACCTAATATTTTATCAATCTTTTTTGGAGAAATACCTATGCCTGAGCATGCTTCAGAAGCTATTGTATGAGAGCTTGTCACAGATGGCAAACATCCAAATCTTTTGTCTAATTCTCTACCTTGTGCTCCCTCAAGTAAGATATTTTTACCATCATCTATTGCTTTGTTAACATATAAACTCAGATTTTTAATGTTTTTAACAAATTTCTGGCCAATTTCCCAGTAAACTTTGATTATTTCTTCTTCATTAAAATCAAAACCTTTGCAGAATCTTTTATAATCACTTTCTTTTTCATCAACAACTCCAAGCTTTATTAAAGGTTTATTTTCTCTGGCTTCTTTTTCATTCAGTTCATCAAAGAACTGCTTGAATGTTTTTTCATCAACATTATAAACATGTTTTATTAAAGCTAATTTTTCCTTGCAATGTTGTTTTACCAATCTAGTAAATTCTTTTTTATCCTTTAGCATATAAGCATAAACAGCTTTTCTTGCAACCTCATCTTCATAGCAAGGACCTATGCCTCTAGCTGTTGTCCCTATTTTAATTTCCCTTGCATGCTCTTGCGCCATATCCATAACCCTGTGATAAGGAAGAATTATCTGCAATTTTTCATCCAAGATTAGATTTTTTACATCAAAGCCAGCTCTTTTTTTTAATTCCCTTATTTCCCTGTCTAATTTAATTAAGTCTGCAACAACTCCAGGGCCTAATCCAAGGATTTTATTCTTGTATAGAACTCCAGAAGGCAGTAAGTGAAGAACAAATTTTTCATCATTAACAACAACAGTATGGCCAGCATTATTCCCACCTTGAAACCTTAGGATAATATCTGCTTTCTTTGCGAGCATATCTATTATTTTTCCTTTGCCTTCATCACCACTTTGGAGTCCAGTAACAACAGTAACAGTCATTCTACCACCTAATGAAAATTAGAAACTGTTAATATAAATAGTTTTCTATTAAAATGTATTTAGAGATATCTTTATAAATAAATAAGTATTCTCATCAATAAATAAAAGGGGTGTTTAACACTCCAGGAATTCTGGGGAATATAAAAGGGGGTTTGAAGAAAATAAACACTATTTATAAGGATAAAAGAAATAAAGTATTAACAGAAGTTGCTTATGGTTTAGTGTCACCCCTAAAATTGTATTATAGAATTTCATATCAAAATAGAGAAAATTTAGAATCTTTAAAGAATAAACCATTTATAATAGTTGGGGAACATGAAAGATATTTTGATATCCCTATCTTTGATTTTTTGTTAAAGAAAACAGTAGAAAAAGATGGTTATTTTATAATGAGGGGTGATTTACCTAAATGGCTCTTAGAGCCAATAGGTGGTATTTATACCGTTAGACCTAAGGAGGTATTAAAACGTAGAGTATCTGTTGATGAAGCAAGAAAAAGGAAAGAATATTTAATTAATATAGTGATTCCATATCTTTTAAAAAACAATAATATTATAGTTACATACGTTGCTGGAACAAGGAATAGATACAAAAAAGTAACTACAATAAGAAAAGGTGTTTTAGAAAATTTGCTAAATGTCCCAACAACTTTAGTAGTAGTTGGCATTAAATATGAAAATGTACAAAAACCCTTCTCGAAAGTTACCATTAATGTTGGTGAACCTTTCCAAGCTGATAATTTAGATACAATAATGGAGAATATAATTAAAACATTTTATAAACCTGTTGAATTTGTATAAATAAATTATTCTCAAAACCTTTAAATAATTCCTTATTTATTATTCTATTAATGAAACTTTCAAAAAAACAAAAGCTATTATTCTTCTCAATAACAGCCCTAGGAATATCTTCTATTATAACTCAACTTATTGTAATAAGAGAGTTTATTAGTGTTTTTTATGGAAATGAACTGGTTTTTGGGATTATTCTAGCAAACTGGCTATTGCTTACAGGTTTAGGTGCTTATCTAGGAAAATATGTTGATAAAATAAGATATAAATTAAGATTGTTAATAATATCTCAGATAATAATAGCATTATTGCCTTTTTTATATATATCACTAATAAGGTTATCAAGAAATTATTTCTTTTTGCCTGGCGTGATGATAAGCATAAGTGATATTTTCCTATTCAGTTTAATTTTATTATTGCCTTATTGCCTTATTTCTGGTTATTTGCTCATATTAGCGTGCTCAATATTTTCAGATAAAAAAGACTCTGCAAGTATAGGAAAGGTTTACTTTATTGATAATATCGGAGATATCTTAGGAGGTTTTTTGTTCAGTTTTATCCTGATTTATTTTTTAAATCCATTTCAAATTATTTTTTTAATATTGATTATTAATTTATTAGCATGTTTTTTATTATCAAAGTTTATAAGAAGAAAAATATTATCTGCATTTATTATTTTATTATTAATTTTTTCTTCATTGATTTTTTTTATTTTTGATTTAAACAAGATAACAACAAGATTGCAATATAAAAATCAAGAATTATTGTTTGAAAAAGATTCCTTATACGGAAGATTAGTTGTAACAAAAACACAAGACCAGATTAATTTCTTTGAAAATGGGGTTACGTTATTTTCAACAGAAAATACTGTTGACAATGAAGAAACAGTGCATTACGCCCTAGTCCAGCATGATAATCCTAACAATATTTTATTAATCTCTGGAGGCGTATCAGGCACTCTTAATGAAATTCTGAAGTATGATGTAGACAAAATAGATTATGTTGAGTTAGACCCTCTAACTATTGAATTAGGAAAAAAATATACAACTAATCTTAACAAAGAAAATGTTAATATTATTAATTTAGATGGAAGATTATTTGTAAAAAACACAAAAGAAAAATATGATGTTATAATAGTAGATTTGCCGGATCCGAGCACTGCACAGATTAACAGATTTTATACAATAGAATTTTTTAATGAATTAAAAAAGATATTAAACAATAATGCTGTAGTTAGTATTAGTTTAAGCGCTGCTGAAAATTATTATAGCAAGGAAGTAAAAACTTTAAATTCTGCTTTGTATAAAACTTTAAAGAGCAATTTCAATAATATCATAATAATTCCAGGTGATAAAAATTATTTTATTGCCTCAGATAAAAAACTAAGTTATGATATTGTTAATTTAATAAAAAAAAAAAATATTCAAACAAAATATGTAAATGAATATTATCTACCTGGAAAGATAACAAATGAGAGAATAAATTATGTTTTAAACTCTGTAAAAGAGAAAGTTGAAATAAACAAGGATTTCAGGCCAGTAACATATTATTATCATTTGCTTTACTGGATAAGTCACTTTAAATTTAATTTTTTTTTATTTTTTATTATTTTCCTTGTTTTATTGATTTTATTTTTAATAAGAATGAAAACAATACCTTTTGCAATTTTTACCACAGGATTTACTGCTTCAGGCTTAGAAGTTATAATTTTAATTAGCTTTCAAATTCTTTATGGCTATGTTTATCATATGATTGGTGTTATTGTAACAATGTTTATGCTTGGCTTGGCAATAGGCTCTTATTATATGAATAAAAAACTAAAGCAAAAGACAATCAAAACCTTGTTAAAAATACAGTTAAGTATTTTTATTTATTCTATTTTATTGCCAATAATATTGATTTTATTAAATAAAATAAAAAATCAAACATTAGTTAATATTTCATCATGGTTTTTAATTCCAGTATTAACAATAATTTTAGCAATTTTAACTGGAATGATGTTTCCATTAGCAGCAAAATTATATTTTAAGAAAGTAAGCCATACTGCTGGTGTATTATATAACGCTGATTTAATTGGAGCTTGTGTTGGAGCTTTGCTTGTAGGAACTTTGCTAATACCTTTATTAGGTATACTTAAAGTCTGTATCTTAATTGCTGTTTTAAATTCAATTGCTTATTTAGTTGTTTATTCTAAATATAAAATATAAAAAGACAACCTTTAAATATTCTCAATTTCTAATTTTTAAAAGAGGTGATATGGGTGGTAGATAAGTTAAAAATACAAAGACTTCTTATTAGAATTAACAGAATAAGTTGCTGGTTATTATTATTAGTTGTTATAATTTACATTATAACTGGTTATAGTATGACAGGAAGATATAGTTTTAACAGATTAATTAGGCCGAGATTGGCATTAAGCTATCATAATATTATGCATGCTCCCTTAATTATTTTATTTTTAATCCATGTTGGAATAAGCATTTATTTTGCTTCAAAAAGATGGAGATTGTTTAGAAAAAAAGAATAAAAAAAAAAAAAAACACAAAGGGGTGGGGAACTTTAGTAAATTATAAAGAAGATGATAACAGTATTCCCCCTTTTATTTTTATTTTTTTTTATATTTAGTGAATTCCATGAAAATCACGAGAAAAACTATATTTTTCTGTGACACTGGAAA
>CAYXTQ010000076.1:0-4698 GCA_964467845.1 uncultured Methanosarcinales archaeon
CATATGGGCCATGCAAGGAATTATGCAATAGGAGATTGTTTTGCAAGATATAAAAGAATGCAAGGATTTAATGTTCTATATCCTATGGGTTATGATAGTTTTGGATTGCCAGCAGAGAATGCTGCTATAAAAGCAAAATCTCATCCGAAGATATTTACTGAAAATGCAATTAAAAATTTTATCAAGCAGCAAAAAGAACTTGGCTTGAGTTATGATTGGAGTAGGGCAATAGCATGTCATAAACCAGAGTATTATAAATGGGATCAGTGGATTTTTTTACAGTTATATAAAAAAAAGCTAGCATATAAAAAAAAAAGTTTTGTAAACTGGTGCCCTAAATGCAAAACAGTTCTTGCCAATGAGCAGGTTATACAAGGCAAGTGTTGGAGGCATACTGATCAAGAGGTTGAGATAAAGGAGTTGGAGCAATGGTTCTTTAAAATAACTAGTTATGCTGAAAAACTGTTAAAAGGCATAGAAAAACTAAAAGAATGGCCTGAAGATATAAAAATAATGCAAAGCAACTGGATTGGAAGGAGTGAAGGCACTTTAATTAAATTTAAGATAAAAGACACTAATGAGGAAATTCCGATTTTTACAACAAGGGCTGATACTATTTATGGTGTTACTTTTATGGTTTTTGCTCCTGAAAATCCTTTAGTAAGGAAATGGGTTTATGGAACAAAGTATGAGAAAGATTTTGAGAAGTTTTTGCAAAAAATAAAAAAAGAGACTTTCATAGAAAGAACCGATATTGAAGCAGAAAAGGAAGGAATGTTTATTGGAAAGTATGCTATACATCCTCTAACTAATGAAGAAATCCCTGTTTATATCGGTAATTTTGTAATTTATGAATATGGTGCAGGAGCAGTAATGGCAGTTCCGGCACATGACCAAAGGGATTTTGAGTTTGCTAAGAAATTCAAGATACCTATTAAGGTTGTTATTTCTCCAGAAATGTTTGATTTGGATCCAGAAAAAATGACTAGGGCTTATCTGGAAGATGGTAATTTAGTAAATTCAAAAGAATTTAATGGAATGAACAACAGGGAGGCAATTGAGGAAATTAGCAAGAAATTAGAAAAAGTTGGCAGAGGAGGAAGAACTGTAAATTATAAGTTAAGGGACTGGTTAATATCAAGGCAACGTTACTGGGGATGCCCTATTCCGATAATTTATTGTGAAAAATGCGGAATTGTTCCGGTTCCAGAGAAAGATTTACCAATATTGCTTCCTGAGAATGTTAAATTTACTGGCAGTGGAAACCCAATCTTAACATCAAAAATATTTTTGAATGTTAAGTGCCCTAAATGCAAAGGCAATGCAAAAAGAGAAACAGACACAATGGACACTTTTGTTGATTCAAGCTGGTATTTTTTAAGATATGCTGACTCTAAAAATGATAAGGAAATATTTGACAAAAAGAAAGTAAATTACTGGCTGCCAATTGATCAATATATTGGCGGAAAAGAGCACGCTACAGGACATTTGATTTATTTTAGATTCTTTACTAAGTTTTTCAATGATTTGGGATTAGTTAATTTTGATGAACCAGCACTAAGGTTATTCAACCAAGGAATGTTGCATAAAAATGGCATTGTAATGTCAAAATCCAAGGGAAATGTGGTTTTGCCAGAAGAGGTTTCAGCTAAATATGGCATTGATACCGGAAGATTGTTTTTATTATTTGTTGCTTCACCTTCTAAAGATATGGAGTGGAGTGATGAAGGTGTAGAAGGAAGTTTCAGATTTTTGAACAAGGTCTATAGATTAATAACAGAGAAAAAGATTACAGATAAATTAGATAAAAAAAAAAATAGCAAGATGCACAGAACAATTAAGGAAGTAACAGAAAACTTTGAAAGCTTTAAGTTCAATAATGCAGTTATTTCTTTAATGGAATTAACGCATTACTTAACAGATTTTGATGAAATTAATAAGGAGGTAGCTGAAAATTTAATTATAATGCTTTGCCCTTTTGTTCCGCATTTAGCAGAGGAGCTGTGGGAAAAATTAGGTAATAAGCCTTTTGTTTCTCTAGAAAAATGGCCAAAATATGAGAAAAAAAAGATAGATGCTAAAGCAGAAGCTATAGATGAATTAATAGAAAAAACAATTTATGATATAAAAGGTGTTTTAGAGTTGATAAAATTAAAAGAACCTAAGAAAATTACGATTATTGTAGCACATGATTGGAAATATAAGTTTTTAAGCATATTAAAAGAATGGATTAATAAAACAAGAGATGTAAATACATTATTAAAAGAAGTGATGAAAGAGGAAACCTTAAAGAGATATGGAAAAGAAATATCAAAGCTTATTCCAATTTTATTGAAAGATGCTTCTAAAATTCCAACTACAGTTTTGGATCAAAAAACAGAGTTTGAAAATTTAGTAAATTCTAAGGCAATATTTGAAAAAGAGTTTAAGGCAGAAATAGAAATTTTAAAAGCTGAAGATTCTAAAAGCGAAAAAGCTAATAGAGCCTTACCTAATAAACCTGCTATAATAGTAGAATAAAAGTGGGTAAGCGCGCTTAAGGATGGATAAAAACTTAACCTATTAGTTTACCCTGACTTTTTCTCGATTCCGCTACCCTATAAGCACCAATTCAAATACTGAGCGTTGCTCCATTCCTGGTCTGGCGCGGTTCATATAAGAATCAATCCTATAGGACAGAATTTCATTGTCCAAATCAAGACTAATAAGATAGGCTTTTACCTCTCCAAAAGCTTCGACCCTGTCATAAAGCCCGTTTACAGTTACAGTGCAGGACTAGTGCACCAGCCTAGCTTACCCGACCAAAAGAATATTATATCATTTTTAAATATTACTCTTTTATTTTCCGAAAAATATTAAAACTTCAAAATAAATCATAATAGATATGGGGGAACAAACAAATCAATTTAATAATTTAAGGTATGATTCTAAAATATTATTCCTAGGTACAGGTGCACAATCAATTGTTGTTGGAAAACAGATTAGAGCATCTGGAGGAATAATTATTCAGTCTGGAGAAAGCCAACTGCATATAGATCCTGGCCCAGGAGCTTTAGTTAGGGCAAGGGAATATGGTGTTAACTTAAGGGAAAACACTGCTTTACTAGTTTCACATAATCATTTAGGCCATTGTAATGATGTCAATGCTGTTATTGATGCAATGACATATTCTGGGTTAGACAGGCAAGGGGTTTTAATTGGAAATGAAACATTGATAAATGGAGCAGAAGATATTTTGCCTTACTTAACAAAATTCCACAAAAATTGTTTGGAGAAAGTAATGGTGTTAAAAGAAGGCCAGAGAGTTGGAATTTACGATGTAGAGATTAAAGCAATGCCTTCTGTACATTCAGAACCAAACACAATAGGCTTCAGAATTTTAACACCAGATTTTAATTTAGTTTATACCTCTGATACAGATTATTCAAACAAACTTATTGATGCATATAAAGATTGTGATATTTTAATTTTAAATGTTGTTAATCCGACACAATTTAAGACTACAGGTAATCTTTGCACAGAAGATGCTATAAAAATAATTGAAAAAGTAAAACCAAGACTTTCTATTATAACACATTTCGGAATAAAGATGGTTGAGGCAGATCCGATTAATGAGGCAAGAGAAATACAGAAACAAACAAAGGAGCAGGTAATAGCAGCGAAAGATGGTTTAAGTATAAATCCTGCTACATATGCAGCTAAATCTCAGCAAAAATCATTAAAGTTATATTAAGAGAATAATTAAATAGCCAATAATACAACCTATAGAAATGAAGGGCATCGCAGGATAAAATTTATCTTTTTCTCCTTTTATGAACAATATTAACAAAGCAATACTGACAATAAATGGTATTATCAAAGATTTTAAAAAACCAATTATAACTATGTTATTTAACATTAACTTCTTCATCACAATTCCTGCAAATATAAGCGGAAAACCAATGTCTCCTCCACCTAAAATAGCTTTTCTTGCTTTAACTGGAACCTTTATTTTGATTTTTGGAATTTCTTTCTTAATTTCTTTTTTTTCCTTTCCATAAGGAATAAATAAGCCGGCAAATACTTTAGATTCTGTCTGGAATTTAGCTAGTTTTATCATATGTTTGCTTTTCCATACAGCAATCATGTCATAAATTGAGATTAAAAATAACAACATTATTCCAGCAAATATATTCATCATTGGTACAAAGATAGCTGCCAAACCGCCATAGATAAAAACTTCAGTAAAATTATGTATTATTATGTTTGGCTTAAAGATTTTCCAGATAGATAGAGCCAAAGCAAGGAACAATGATATGTCCTGCCTTAATACTGAACTTAAAGAAACAGTTAAAACTAAAAAAACACTTAAAAAAAACCAGGCTTTCCACCACATTATTTTTTTAAATTTCATTAATACAAAAACAAGGGCAGTGCCAATTAATATTGCAGCAATAATGTAAGTGAAAGATGTGCTTTCCTCTACAACAGGCCGGGCAACGTTGTAAGGCAAATTTTTAAAAGAAATCTTACCGGATTTTAACGCTTCTTTATCTATATACTGGCTTGTTATAGCCAAACCAATTACCTGAGAAATAAAAAAAATAAAAACTAATAATAAAGTTATTTTTAGTGTGTGTTTCATAAGAAATCAATAATTTAGTTTTTATAAAAAGCTTTTGATTTTAAACAAAAAAAAAAAAAAAAATTCATTAAATT
>CAYXTQ010000077.1:0-4649 GCA_964467845.1 uncultured Methanosarcinales archaeon
CTTATAAGGGAGAGGTAATTACAAAAGGAACAGCACAAAACAGCATGTTGCAAGAAAAAAAAAAAAATATAGAGATTATACTTCTTAAACCTGCTGATTTTAAAACTATTGTAAGGGATAGATTAGTATTTCTAATCCCAAATATGATATCTATGTTAATAGCAATATTTGTCTTGATAGTTCTGATAAGAAAGAGCAGGTCTAAGCAAAAAAAACCTCTTTTTTTCCAATCTTAGCCAGTATTTTATTATGCATTTTTCTAATAAACTCTATTTTATCTTCCATCTTCATTATATCAACATAACCTTGTGTTATTAAGTTAAAGGCAAATGGGCTTGGCAGCATTGTTGTAATTTTTTTTATACTTATCTCTTTTTTTTCTATTTTATTCATAATCAATACTGCGTTATCTATGTCCATCAAATCCTCTAGAACCTCTCTTCTAGCTTCTTTTAATATTACAAAATTTGGATTAATCCTCTTAACAGCGTTCATTAAAATCATGCTAGAAACCTGTTGTCTGCCAACTCTCTTTTTTTTTCCTTTATAACTTCTCAAGATCATTAAAGCACGAGTTGCGCAATGCCTGAATCTTCTTTTTAAAACTTCAGTTCTTTCAATTGCTCTTTCGCAAACTTGTCTTAATTCTTTAGATTTTAACAAATTTAACGCATTTAATGGATTTATTTTTTTTAGAGAGGTAATATAAAAGCCATTGTCATTAATTCCTATCTCAACATTAATATGTTGTGTATATGCTATAGCAAAAGCTAAAGCCCTTGATAAACAGTCATTAACCCTTCTTCCAAACAATGTATGAAAGAGGTAATAAGTTTGGTTGCCATCATTATAAATTTCAACCACAATCTTTTTATCAGAAGGAATCTGTGAAAAATGGAACTGCTCATAAAAATATTCATATAACGCATTAGAGCTGTTTTTATCTACATACAAATACCTGTTTATGAATTCTATAATCTCTTCCATGCTCTTTTTTTTTGTAAATAAATCATCCATATATCTTCTAAACTTGCCTATATCAAGGCTTAAGTCAAAGCTTAATGGCAAAGTTTCTGAAAACCAGCTTGGAACAGTAGGGGGTCTGTTAGCAGAAGCACTTACATAAGCAACCATTCCTCTGCTATATTTAAACTGATAAACCTGACCACCTAATACAAAAATATCTCCTGGCCTTAATCTTTCAAGAAATGCTTCTTCAATAGTTCCTACAACATGATTATCAACATTAACCTTTACAGATGTTTCATCTGGAATTGTTCCTATATTTGTCATATAGATAACACGACCCATTTTTCCTTTTCTGCCAATAAAACCAGTTTCTCTGTCATACCATATTTTTGCATAAATATGCCTGTCTTCTAAGCTGACATATTTACCAGCCAAGTAATCAATAATTTCTTTAAAGTCTTCTCTAGGTAAATCTTTATAGCAATAACTTCTTGTTACCAAATCATACAAATCATTAATGTTTATTTTTTCTTCCAAGGCAATGCCATCTATTTGCTGGGCTAGAACATCAAGGCAGTTAGTTGGAATATGTATTTTGTCAATTTTCCTTTCAATTGCAGACTTCAATAAACAAGCACATTCAACTAAATCATCCCGGTCCATTACTATTAATCTTCCTTTAGTTGTATCATGTAATTTATGACCACTACGACCTGTTCTTTGCAAAGCCCTTGCAACAGATTTAGGGCTGCTTAATAGGATAACTAGGTCAATATAACCTATATCTATGCCCAATTCTAAACTAGTACTACATACAACAACTTTTAGTTTTCCTTCCCTTAACCTGTTTTCAATATCTAACCTGTGTTTTTTAGATAAAGAACCATGATGAGCTCCAATATTTTCAGCATATTTTTTAGGAAATTTTTCCTTTAAATGATGGACAACACGCTCAGTTGCAGACCTTGTGTTTGTAAAGATTAATGTAGTTTTATGGTCCTGGATTAATTTATCAAGCAAAACATACATGCTATTGTGCATCTCCTCATGCGTTGTATTGATTAAATCAGGCAGCGGGCTTAGAACTTTTAAATCAAGTTCTTTAATAAACTGGACATCAACAATCTTGCAATTTCTTAATTTTTTGTTTTCATAACCAACTAAATAGTTAGCAATTTCCTCTAAAGGTGCAACAGTTGCGCTTAAGCCAACTCTTGTAAGATGGGGACTAAGCCTTGATAATCTTTCAAGGCTTAAGCTTAAATGAACTCCTCTTTTATTTTCAGCCAAAGCATGCACCTCATCTACAATACACCATTCAACATTTTTTAGTAAATCCCTGAATTTTATTGATGAAAGAACAATAGCTAATGATTCTGGTGTTGTAATTAAAATATGTGGGGGTTGCTTTAACATCTTGGATTTTTCACTTGCACTTGTATCACCTGTTCTTACTGCAATCCTTATGTTTAATTTTTTTTCCGCAATAGATTCCATTTCCTGCAACGGTTCCTTAAGATTTTTTTCAATATCATTATTCAGTGCTTTTAAAGGAGAAATATAAACACAATACACCTTATCCTCTAAGATTCCTTTTTCACTTGAGTCAATTAGTTCATTTAATATGCTCAAAAATCCTGTCAATGTTTTTGTTGCTCCTGTTGGAGCTGAAACCAAGATATTATTTCTTGAGTGAATTTCCATTACGCCATAAAGTTGAGGCAAAGAAAAAGTCTTAAACCTACTAAAAAACCATTTCTTTGCTAACGGATTCAATATATTCTTAACCTGCTCTTCAGTATATGGCTTTTCCATTAATTCTATCATAGGAGCAGCAAGTAAAATAACTATGTTTAAATAGGTTTTGTTGAAATAAATAGGAAATAATCAATAAAAAGAAAAAAAAAAAATAAATAATTAAATAAAAAAAATTAACTCATAACTTTAACAACTTTTTCTTTAACTAAATTATGTACCTTCTGTTTTGTTGTTTCAAAATAAAATTCTCTAAATCTTTTTACTATTGAATTTTCTAAGTTTAGCTTATACATTTTTGCCTTTCCTACTTCTCTCGTATTAACTATTATCTTATTTTTTTCTAGGTTGTTCCAGAACAATTTTAATGTAGAATATCCCACGCCAGAAAGTTTAGCGATATCTGTCATACTATAATCAAACTCTTCATTAATTATTAAAAAGTCCAATACCCTTAATATAGGGCTGTCTCCAAATATCTGTAAAAATATTGTTTTGTCATTCATTGTAATATCATCAAATACTAACTTATATATAAATATTTCTATTTTTGGCTTATATTGGCTATAAATATTAATTATAATTAATAATGTTTTTATAGTAAATTCTTATTTATGTTTGTAATGAAGCTTAGTAAATTAGATTATCTGAAAATAAAGAAGAACATATTAAAAAAATTATATTTTTATGGAGCATTTAGTAAAGGTCACCTTTTGTATGAAAGATTGCAAGCAGGAATTCCTCCACATCTAAAAGGTTTTATAAAGTATGTATTGGAAAAATTGATTAAAGAGGAATTAGTTTTGTTCTATGGTAAAACAAAGCATGGAAATGCTTATCAGTTGAATATAAATAAATTAAAAGAAATTGAAGAAATAGTATTAAAATAAAAAAATCAATAGAAAAAATAAAAAAAAAAAAATAGTATTATATATTAATATTCAAAATTATTTTTATATTTGCTCTTAAACTAATTATTCTTTTGATAACACCCATAGCTTCTTTAGTAGATATACCCTTTCCATAATAATTGACAGCATTTCTTATTTTTCTTAGTTCATCAAATTCATCGCCTTTTTCTTTCTCTTGCAAAATCTCTTTTAAGAAAGCAGAATAGCATTCATGATTGTAAATTTTATACCTATTTTTTAATGCTAAAGCTTCAAGAAGTTCCCTTAATGAATCATAAGCAAGAGAAAGTTTTGAAGGAGCATTTACATCATTCAT
This sequence comes from uncultured Methanosarcinales archaeon, assembly GCA_964467845.1. Taxonomy (GTDB): domain Archaea; phylum Nanobdellota; class Nanobdellia; order Woesearchaeales; family CAYXTQ01; genus CAYXTQ01. The sequence goes on from CAYXTQ010000077.1 coordinate 3,952, forward strand.
TTGAAGTTCAGATTCCGATTTCAGTCTATTATCACTGCTCTTTATTAAAGATTTTATTAGTTCAACATCTTCTTTTACTTCTTTTACAATTTTTTTATTGCAACACTCCTTCCAATCCATTATAATCTTAGCCTCCCAGTCAGTAGATATCCATTAGCAATGTTATTAGCAAGCTCCTTATTTTCTATGTCTTTTAATGAGTTAAACCAAAATAACTGTATCTTTCTTTTTAGAATATTTTCAAAATTTTTTAAATTTAATTCTTTCTTGACAGAAAATATTGCTATATCAATATCAGAATTAGGCATAACCTCTGCTTTAGCAAGTGAACCAAATAAAACTATTGTTGGATTAGTCGTTTTTTTCTCAATTAACGAAACTATTTCTTTTAATTTAATATCCCAATACATCCTAGATAAATCTATAAACTGTTTGCTTTCCTTATTGGAAAAAAAAAAAAGATAATTTCTGTAAGCTTCTTTTTTTAAAAGCCCCTCTTTATGATAGGAAAACAATAGCTTAGAAGCTGTAGGAGGAGATATCTTAATTAATTTAGCATACTCTCTGACATTAACCCTCCTGTAGCAATCCTCAAAAAAAAAATTTAGGTTGTTAATTATTTCTAACATATGTTAAATTTAATTAACACTTGTTTATAAATCTTTCTATTTTTAATCAATAAAATAAAAGAATAAAAA
>CAYXTQ010000078.1:0-4634 GCA_964467845.1 uncultured Methanosarcinales archaeon
TATAAGAACAACAAAAGTGAAGTACATACACCCTCCATTCGGTCTTTTATATTTAGGGACAGCATTAAAAAAAGTAGGTTATCATGTTAAAATATTTCATATACTTTATGATGAACTTGAGGCTGTTGCAGAGGAAATAGTTAAGTTGAATCCATTATTTATAGGAATTTCAGTATGTACTGGAAGGCAGACGGAATTAAGTGCCAAACTCTCCAAAAATATAAAAAAAATCAATAAAGACCTCCTAATAGTGTGGGGCGGAATCCATACAACAGCAACACCAGAACAATGCCTAAATGCAGATTACATAGATATTGTAGTGAGGGATGAAGGTGAAAAAACTATTGTAGACTTGGCAAAAGCATTGTCATCAAAAAAGCCGTTAAAAAAAATTAAAGGAATAGGCTACAAGGAAAAAGGAAAGCCAATAATAAACAGAAGAAGAGGGTTCATAAAAAACCTTGATAACATAGACTGGTCATTAATAAATGTTTCAGATTATGTCTATACAACTTGGAGTGGAAAAAGGGTTATGAGTTACATAACCTCTAGGGGATGCCCGCACAACTGTTCATTCTGCCACAATCTACTTTTTTATGAAAGAATATGGAGAAAGTTTCCAACAGAACAGATAATAAAAGATATAAGGTGGTTAGTGAAGAATTATAAATTAGATGGCATTATGTTTGACGATGATAATTTCTTCCCTGATAAAAAAAGAGCGTTCAAGATACTGGAAAACATAGGAGTTCCTGCATACCATTTAGAGATAAGGGTTGATTACATCACAGAAGAAGTTGCAGAAAAGTTAAGCAGTCTGGGTTGCAAGTGGCTTCTACTGGGAATTGAATCCGGCAATGACAGGATATTGAAGATGATTAACAAAGGATATACTGTAAAGGACGTTATAGAAAAAATAAAGATACTGGCGAAATATCCTAATATATGTGTTAGGGCTAATTTTATGTTAGGGCTTCCAACTGAAACTTGGAAAGAGGTAAAAGACACTATAAATCTGATATTGAAAATAAATAAGATACACCCAAACATAGACTGCGATATAGGATTATTCAGACCATATCCTGGAACACCAATCTATGATACAGCAATCAAATTGGGGTTTAAGACACCGTCGATTGAAGGGTGGGGCATATATGATGATGGATATAAACTGAAAAAAGATGAATTAGAAAGAAGGTTTACATGGTCAAGGCTTACTTCAAAACAGTTGAAGAAATTAGTAAAATATTCCAGGTATGCAGGAATGTTGGATAAGTCACACTACAAAGGAGAACATCCAAATTACGTAAGGATTGCAAAACTTTTGTTGAATTTTATCGGAAGGGTGAGATTTATTGCATTAATTATTTAAATAAAAAAAAAAAAAAAATTACTTAAGTCTAATACTTTTTATCAAATCAATTTCCTCTTTTCCTAAATCTCTCATTATAACTAAAGTTACAAAATAAATTAATGCTGATAAAGGAACTAAAATAAGTATATGTAAAAACTTAAAATATAATATAAAAGCTCCCATTATTAATCCGGCAATTATTGGTTTAAAAGTAAGTTTAAATAAAGGTATCTTAAAATTATTCTTAGAACTAAAATAATATAAAATAAAAAAATTTACAAGTTCAGTGATAACTAATGAAACAGAAGCACCAATATAGCTAAATTTTGGAATCAAAATAAGGTTTAATATTACATTAAACACAATACAGACACCTGTAGAGTAAGCAAATAACTTTTGCTTATTAATAGAATTCAATAAGTTTCCAATTATGTAATTTATAAATATAAAAACCTCAGCCCAGATTAAAATCTGCAGAGCAATTGAACTTTGAACAAATTCTTTTTCATATATAAACAAAATTAATCTGTTTGCAAGCAATAAAGTTCCAACACCAATGGGAAATGCTATAATAAACAAATATTTGAATGACTTTTCATATAATAATCTTAAATAACTTTTATTTTTTATAAATAATCTAGACATTGCTGGAAATGTAACCACAATTACTACAAAAGGTATAAAATATAAACCATCTACTAATTTAAACGCAGCATTATACCAACCAGTAACTTCATAACCTTTCATTAAAGGTAACATTATATTACTTATCTGAAAATATATCTTTGCAAATACAGCCGTAAACCAAAAAGGTAATGATTTTTTTAATAAATATTTCCAGAATTTAAAATCAAATTTAAACCTTGGAATTTCTATTTTTCTTTTATAGATATATCTTAAAATATTAAAGTAAATAAATTCTGCTAATAATAAAACTAAGGCAAAAGCAACTAATCCATAACCAAAATAAAGCAATAATCCACCTAAGGAAAAAAGAATAAATTTTACAATCATTCTTGCAATTGCCTCATATTCCATTTCTTCATAAGCACCAAATATAGTTCTATAAGCTAATGCAAGATAATCAAAGAACATAGCCAATCCAAATATTATAACTATCTTTATTGTTAAAATGTCTCTGCCCATAAAAAATATCAGCACACAAGGTATAAAAAAAGCAATTAGATTTGTTATAAGTTTAAAACCTAATAAATTTTCAAAAAATAAACTTGTTTTTTTTTTATCTCTTGCAACCATCACTGTTACAAATTTCCCAACTCCAAAATCAGCTAAAGAAGCAAAAATAACAACAAAAGATAAAGCAAAAGAGTAAATTCCCAGGTTTACATCACCAAGAAATCTTGCTATTAGGACTATAATAATAAAACCCAAAACATTGGTAAATATGTTAGATACAAATAACCATGTTGTGTTTTTTAATATTGTTTTTTTTTGACTCATTTTCCTCCTACACATTTATAATCAATAAAAGTTTCATACATTTTTCCTTCTGAAACTTTTTCTGACGGAATATATCTCATTAAATAATCTGTGTTATTATACCACGTATCATCTAAAGAACTTACTTTTTTTCCTATAACAACAACCCCCGGGCTTAGATATACCCTAAACCAACTAGGCAATATTATTGAAAAAAACTCTAAAACCTTTATAAGTAGTTCTATCTTTTTTTTTTTTTTGAATGGAAGTATTATTGGTAAAGGTTTTATTTTAACATTATCAAAACCCTTTCTGTAAAAAAGTCCTATCATTTTAGTTATAGATGGTACATCTATATGTGATCTTATAGTTCTATATTCAAGCTTTGCTCTTTTTTTTATTCCTTTAACCCTTGAGTAAAATACTCTTTTGCCTAAGTACTCAGTGATTGGACAGGAAATTATCAAATACCCGCCTTTATTTAGTAATTTATTCATGTTAACAAAAGCCAACTCTTTCTCAATTGTTGTAAGATGTTCAAGTACTTCTGAAAAAATAATTATATCATATTTTTCATTAAATTTTTTTGTATATAATATATCTAGTTGCTTTATTTTTACATCTTTATACTTCCTAAGATTTTTCTTTATAAGATTTACTAAATCTCTATGAAGCTCAGTTATAGTATATTTTTTAATTTTTTTTTTGAAAAATTTTAGGAAAACTAAAGAAAAATCACCATAACCAGCACCAATCTCGAGTATCGATTTTTTTTTTTCTATTATCTTTTCTAATAACTTCATAACACATATTTTTGTCTCTATACTTGCTTTAAAACCACTAAATTCCGTGTTACTTACTTTACTAAAACCCTTTTTTATGATATCTAACTCATTAGCCTTTATAATCTCTTTCCTTATATCTTTTTTTTTCATTTTCGATTATCAAGCTTTAAAAATCGTATTAATAGCTTTAATCACATCTCTAACTCTTATCGATTTCATACAATTCTTTGATTCGCATTCCTTAAACTTTCCATAAATATCATAACAAGGCTTACATATTTTGCTTTTTATTACAATTGCATGTTTTGGAGCAAACCTTTTAGATTGTGTTGGTCCAAACAAAGCTATTAATTGTATTTTAACTGCACCAGCAATATGCATTGGTCCAGCATCATGGGTAACAAATAAATTGCATTTTTTCATAAGAGCAGCACTTTCTTTTATCGTAAGTTTTCCTGCTGTGTTTATAATTTGATTTTTATTTTTAATTTTTTTTATAATTTCTTTACAAGTTTCAATATCATTATCCCCTCCGAATAATATTATACAAATATTTTTACTTGATTCTGTTAATTTATCTATTAACTCTACATAATTTTCTAATGGCCATCTTTTAATAACAGCTTGTTGTGCTGGATTATCAGCCCCTCCTGGAGCAATACCAATCATTTTTTTATTTTTTAATTTACTTTGTTTAATGAATTTATTTGCTATTATTTTTTCTTTATTTGTAAAATAAATCTCCATATAATCACTAGGAATCTTCATTTTCAATAATCTCGCTAAATCCAAATAATATTCTAACTCATATTTTGTTCCATCAAAAGGAACTGTTAAATTATTTGCAAAACCCTCTCCTTTTCTGTCAAAACCAATTCTTTTTGGAATTCCGAATAAAAACATCAGTATAGCCCAATGCCAGCTTTTTTCCAGATTAAAGCCAAGGTCAAATTTCTCTTTCCTTATCTTTTTAACTAATCCTATTATCTTAATTATATTCCTTTTTATGATTATTAAATCATCATAATTAAATATCTTGTCTATATTGGGATTAT
>CAYXTQ010000079.1:0-4567 GCA_964467845.1 uncultured Methanosarcinales archaeon
TAATGATAAATTAAAAAATGATTAACAAAAAAATATACAAAAAAATTAGAGATTTTGCAAAAAAATATCATAAAGATTTAGACTATAATCATGATATGGAGCATGTTGACAGGACAGTGAAATTAGCGGAATTATTGGCTAAAAAAGAAAATGCTAATTTAGAAGTTTGCAAAGTAGCTGCTTATTTGCATGATATAGGCAAAAAGTTTAGCAAAGATGTGCATGGAAATCATAGTGCAAAAATTGCTGAAAATTTTTTAAAAAAATTAATTGATGATAAAAAATTCATAAAACAAGTTTGCCATGCAATTTATTGCCATGACAAAGCGAGCATACATAAAGCAAAGACAAAGGAAGCAAAAGTTGTCTATGACGCTGACAAACTGCAAGCAATTGGACCATTTGGTTTTTGCAGGGAATTCAGCCATAGATTATTTTTTGATAAACTCAAGCCAAGAGGAGCTTTAAAAATTGTAAAAAAAAAAGAAATAAATCGTTTCAAAAAAGAATTACAAACAAAAACAGCAAAAAAAATTGCTAAAAATGAATTCAATTTAATGTTAAAATTTTACAAAATGTATGATAAATGGGACAAGGTGAACTTATGAAACAATTTGCAATACAACTTGCTAAGGAAGCAGGAAAAATAATTAAGGATAACTTTGGCAAAATAGAAAGCTTTGAATTAAAATCAAGGACAGAACTTGTTACAAAAATAGATAAGCAGATAGATGATTTTATCGTAAAAAAAATAAAAGAGAAATATCCTGAGCACAGTATTTTAATAGAAGAATCAGGCAGCTATGATAAAAAATCAGAATACAAGTGGGTTATTGATCCATTAGATGGTACTCATAACTTTATTTACGGAATGCCTTTTTTCAGCGTTTCAATTGCTCTATTACATAAAAATGAGATTGTTTTAGGTATAATGTATTTCCCTATTACTGATGAACTTTATGTTGCAGAAAAAGGAAAAGGCGCTTTTTTGAATGGAAAAAAGATAACTGTTTCAAAAAGAAATTTTAAAGAACAAAATGTTATGATTTATGATGCTCACTTTGGCGCAGGTAATAAGGATTTTAAGCTTAAAATATTTGACAAGTTAATTGATTATGTAAGCAAAACAAGGGTTTTTGGGTGCGCAACATTAGACCTTGTATATGTCGCATCTGGAATAGTTGACTTGGGTATTTTAATAAAAGCAAAGCCATGGGACTTTGCAGCTGGTGCTTTAATTGTTGAAGAATCTGGCGGTAAAGTTACTGATATGAAAGGAAACAAATGGACAATTAACACAGAAAATTTAGTTGCATCTAACAACAAGTTCCATGAAAAAATAATAGAAATACTGAAATGAAGAAAACAGTTGGAGCAATTATAGAAGATAAAGGAAAAATATTGCTTATTAAAAGAAATCGTGAACCATTCAAAGATTATTGGGGATTGCCTGGAGGCCATATTGATGGAGAGGAAACAACTGAACATGCTATTATAAGGGAGGTAAAAGAAGAAACAAACCTTGACTTTAAACCAAAATTTTTCACTAACGCAGAAGAAAGTTTTGAAGAAATAAAATGGCACGCTTTTGTATTTTTTTTTAAAGGAAAATTTAAAGGAAAAATCAGGTTAAGTAAAGAGCATACTGGATTTGGATGGTTCACCAAAGATCAAATAAAAAGGATGGATTTGGCATTTAACCATAAAAAAGTGCTAGATGAATACTGGAGGTAAAAAAAAAAAAAAATGGAAAAGAACAAAGTTAATGTTAGTATAAAGGATGGGCAGGTTTTTTTTGCGCATGAAACTGCTGTAAACTTTAATCCAACGCAGTTTATATTTGACTTTAAATGTGTTACACCAAGGATTGATATAAGAAGCAAGGAAAATCCTTGTATTTCAATAGACCACGATGTGGTTATGGTTGAGCCCTATCATGCAAAAAAAATTGCAGAGCTATTAAACAGGATTGTAAAAAAATATGAAAATGAGTTTGGCAAAATAGAAAAGCCAAAGGCAGTAGAAATAATGGAGAAAAAAAGAAAGAAAACTGATAAAGAAGTAAAAGAAAAACCAGCTCCAACATATTTTGGGTGATCAAATGAACAAACAAAAAATAATGTTAAAGCCAGAGATTATTTTAAGATATTTAATCAGCGATGATGATGAAACTGACACACTAATTATGTGCAAAAGCAGTGAATTGGATTTACAAGCTACTGATTATGATATTTACCAAGCATTAGGCAGCATTAAGCCTTATGACAACTTTAAATTCAATAAATTGAAAAAGTTGTTTGAGGTTGTAGAAGTAGTCTCTTATAGAGAAACAAAAAAGTGTGAAAAACCGATTTTAAAGGAAGATGACGTTGAAAAAATAAGAAAACTTGCTTTAAATAAATAAAAAATCCGATAATAAAAATGCTATTGAAAACAATACAACACAAGGGGGTGGGGAACATAAGTGATGAGATAAAGAAATGATAACTGTATTCCCCCTATTTTATTTAATTAAAATTTTTAATGCGTTATTAATAAAAAAAAAAATTAAAAAACAAAAAAATTGCACAAATAATTGTGATGATTGGTATAAAACCATTAATGATAATTTAATGTTGATAATAGTAAAATAAAAAATAATTTGGAGGGTGATTAATATGGCTGAAAAAAAATCTAACGTTAAAAAAGAAAAAATAATCGGTATAGACTTGGGAACAAGCAACTCAGCTGCATCTGTTTTACAGGCTGGCAAGCCAGTTATAATTCCATCAGCAGAAGGAACTACACAGTATGGAAAAGCTTTTCCTTCTGTAGTTGCATTTACTAAAGACGGGCAATTGCTGATTGGAGAGCCAGCAAAAAGGCAAGCTGTTAGTAATCCTGAAAGAACATTTACAGCTTTCAAGAGAAAGATGGGAACAAACTTCAAGTATAAGATTGGAGGTAAAGAATACACTCCACAACAGTTGTCTGCATTTTTATTGCAAAAAATAAAAAAAGATGCAGAGGAGTTTATCGGAGAGCCAATAAGCAAAGCAGTTATTACAGTACCAGCTTATTTTGATGACGATCAAAGACAGGCAACAAAAGATGCTGGAACAATTGCTGGACTAGAGGTTGTACGTTTAGTTAATGAGCCAACAGCAGCTTCAATGGCTTATGGTATTGATAAGATGGAAAAAGAGCTCAAAATTTTGGTTTTTGACTTTGGAGGCGGTACTTTGGATGTAACAATAATGGAGTTTGGCGATGGTGTCTTTGAAGTAAAATCAACTTCTGGAGATACTCAGCTTGGTGGAACTGATATGGATGACACAATAATGAAATTTATAGTCGATGATTTCAGGAGAAAAGAAGGCATTGATTTAAGTGATGATGATACTGCAATGCAAAGGCTTAGAGAGGCTGCAGAAAAGGCAAAGATTGAGCTTTCTACTGTAATGGAAACAGACATTAACCTGCCGTTTATTACTGCTACTGACAAAGGCCCAAAGCATTTAACAATGAGGTTGACTAGAGCTAAATTAGAGCAGTTAGTTGAGCCTATAATCAAAAGATGCTCTAAACCATTAGAGCAGGCAATCAAAGATGGAAAATTAAAGCCAAACGACATTGATAAAATAATATTGGTAGGAGGCCCGACAAGAATGCCTATTGTCAAGAAGTTTGTAGAGGATTTTGTTGGCAAAAAGGCTGAACGCGGCGTTGATCCAATGGAATGCGTTGCTGATGGAGCTTCTATACAGGCTGGAATATTGGCAGGTGAGGTAAAAGATATACTTTTATTGGATGTTACTCCATTGACATTAGGCATTGAAACATTAGGCGGAGTAAGAACTCCTTTAATACCTCGTAATACAACAATCCCAACAAAAAAAAGTCAAATATTTAGTACTGCATCTGATAACCAGCCTGCTGTAACAATCAATGTTTTGCAAGGTGAACGTCCGATGGCAGCAGATAATAAAAGCCTTGGAAGATTTGACTTGGTTGGCATACCACCTGCACCAAGAGGAATTCCTCAGATAGAGGTAACATTTGACATTGATGCAAACGGAATTATACATGTTAGTGCAAAGGATTTAGGAACAGGAAAAGAGCAAAGCATAAGGATAACTGCAACTCAAAAATTAAGTGAAGAAGAAGTAGAAAAAATGAGAAAAGATGCAGAAGAGCATGCAGAGGAAGACAAGCGTAGACAGGAAGAAGTAGAAACAATTAACCAGGCTGATGCATTGGTTTATTCTACAAAAAAATTATTTAAGGATTTTGAAGGAAAGGTTTCAAGTAAAGAATTAGAGACAGTAAAAGGAAAGATAATGGAACTGGAAGAACTTTTGAAACCAGAGAAAAAAGATGCAAAAGCAATTAAGGAGAAAATGGATGAAGTAAATGAGTTAGTCCAGAAGATGTCAACAGAGATGTATCAGAAAGTTAGCCAGGAACAGGCAAAAAGACAACAGCAGGCAGGTGGAGCTAGTGAAGAAGCAGAGGAAGAAGAGCCAGATGAAGAGGAAAAACCAAAACCAAAGAAATCAAAAGGAGATAAAGTAGTTGATGCAGAATA
>CAYXTQ010000080.1:0-4434 GCA_964467845.1 uncultured Methanosarcinales archaeon
ATAATGTGGGGAAAAGAAAAATCAAAACTTATAATAGAGGACCCTTCTGGCAACAGTGCTATTATTTCTGATAAAGCTAAAAAGAGTGTTTTGAAAAAGTAAATTTTTTTTTTTTTTATAAAATTTTATTTGACAAAATTACTATTTATACGGATATTCTCTTTTTAGTATTTTTTCAAGCGTTTCTGGATTTAAATAATAATTATCCATAACATGGCCTTCATTTATCCAGAAATTTAATAAATCTCTATACTTGATTTTTTTTGCTTCAGCCATAATTTCATTAAATAATGTAACTATTTTATTATAATGTTCCTGATTAAAATACTGTGAATTTTGACAGAGTTTTCTTAAATAAAACTTATATTTATCTTCATAACTAAAAGAATATTTTTTTAAATTACCTTCAATTAAAGATTCTAAAATTTTAGGATCTAACTCTTTTTTTCCAAACTGTGTTGTTTTACCTAATAAAATAATTGCAACACACTTTTCAAAAGGCAACTTTTTCTGAATACAAACCATTTCCAGTTTGCTTTGTTTAAACATTTAAAACACCTTTAATTTAGCAAATCATTATTTAATATTTAAAACTTTCTATTGTAACTACTTTAAAGTCATATGTTTAACAGAATTTATTAACAAAAAATATTTAAACTACAAACCACTAAATCTTCTTTGGTGGTAATTATGGTTAAAATAGGTATTATAGGCGGTTCTGGGTTAGAGGATCCAAAAATATTAAAAAATGCTAAGGAAATTAAGGTAAAAACACCTTATGGTGAGCCAAGTTCTCCTTTAACTATTGGGAAAATTGAAAATGTAGATGTTATTTTGATATCAAGGCATGGAAGAAAACATAGCATAATGCCAACAAATGTTCCAAATCAGGCAAATATTCATGCATTAAAAGAGCAAGATTGTACTCATATTCTTGTAAGTAGCGCTGCTGGTTCTTTAAGAGAGGATATAAAACCAGGTGACTTCGTAATTGTTGACCAATTTATTGACAGGACAACAAAACGAAAAAGCACTTTTTATGAAAAAGATAAGGTATGTCATATACCAATGGCAGAGCCCTTTTGCCCTTATTTGAGAAAGTTATTAGCGCAGTCTGCAAAAGAGCTAGGATTAAGGTATCATGAAAAAGGAACTGTTATTACAATAGAAGGTCCAAGATTTTCAACAAAAGCAGAATCAAATTTGTTTAGAAGCTGGAAAGCTGATGTTGTTAATATGAGCACTGTTCCAGAGGTTGTTTTAGCAAGAGAAGCTGGAATATGCTATGCTGCTGTTGTTATGTCAACTGATTATGATTGCTGGCATAAAACTGAAGAAGCTGTTGATATTCAGATGGTTTTGAAAACATTTAAGAAAAATGCTGAGAATGTTATTAAATTATTTGTGAAAACAATACCGAAGATAAAAGACAATCCTGAATGTAAATGTAGGCATGATATTGAGACAGCAGTTCTTGGTTAAAATTCAATTATTACTTTTATAGAATTTTTTGCTTCAGAGACAAGTTTAAATCCTTTTTGTATTTCTTCTAATTTTAATCTGTGTGTTATCATATCATGGACATTTATTTTTTTGTTTTTTACTAGCTCAATTGCTTCTTTAATATCTTTTTCAACTGCTGCATAGGTTGTAGTTAAGGTTACTCCTTTCATCCATATATCATTGAATGGAATTTTAACTTCAACGCCAGGATCTGTCGGTGCAAAGAATAAAATAATGCCTCCTTTTTCTACTGATTTTAATGCCTGGTTAATTGCTTGTATAGCTCCTGTACAAACTATAACCTTATCTGCTAACCTGTTTTCGTTTACTTCCTTAACTCTTTCAGGAACATCCTCTTTAGCATTTATGATAAAATCTGCTCCAAATTTTTTAGCAGATTTTAGTCTGTAATCATTTATATCTGTTGCAATTACTTTTGTTCCTTTTAATTTAGCCAATTGAATATGCAATAATCCAGAAATACCGCTGCCAATAACTAAAACAGTATCTCCTTTTTTAACATTTACAATTCTTTGACCTCTTACAACACAGCCTAACGGTTCAATAAATGTTCCGTCTTCAAAGGATATTTCTTTTGGCAATAAAAAAGTACCATTCTCAACATTTATTTTCGGAATCCTTATATATTCAGCAAAACCTCCTGGATAAAAATTAGTTGTTCTTAGTGTTTCACAAACTGTGTGTTTATCATTTAAGCAATATCTGCATTTATTGCAAGGCACATGATGACTTACAAAAACTCTATCCTTTTTTTTTATTTTTTTTACGTCTTTTCCTACTTCAACAACCTCTCCAGTCATTTCATGTCCAAGAACTAATGGCTTTTTTTTTATCCTATACCATTCCATTACATCACTACCACAAATTCCACAAGCAACTGTTTTTACTAGAATTTCATCTTGTTTTATTTTTGGTTTTGGAAGTTCTTGTATTCTAATATCTTTATTATTGTAATACATTGCTACTTTCATAATAATCAACTTTAAAACCAATAAACAAAACAATTCAATAATTTTAAAAAAAAAAAAAAATATTTATTTTTTTTTCTGGCTTAATTCTTCAAATAATTGATAAGCTTCATCAACAGTAGCATTTTTGTGGACAACTGCTCTTACTGCCTTTATCATTGCTACCGGATTTTCACTTTGGAATATGTTTCTTCCCATATCTACGCCAACTGCACCAGCTGAGACTGCATCATGAGCAAGTTGTAATGCTTCTTTTTCTGGTACTTTTTTACCGCCTGCAATTACTAAAGGTACAGGAGTGCTTTCTACAATTTTTTCAAAACCTTCACAATAATATGTTTTTATCCAAGACGCTCCCAATTCAGCAGCAATTCTACAAGCTAAGCCAAGATATTTAGCATCACGAGCCATATCTCTGCCAACTGCTGTTACTGCTAATACCGGCATTCCATAGCGTTCACCTTCATCTATTAATTTTGTTAAATTCATTAATCCTTCTTTCTCGTTTTTACTTCCAATATATATTGAGTATGCAACGCCAGCTGCATTAAGCCTTAAAGCATCTTCCATAGCAACTGTAATTCCTTCATTAGATAAGTCTTCGGTTAATATGCTATTTCCACCAGAAACTCTTAATACAATTGGCTTATCTATTTTAGGGTCAATTGAAGTTCTTAATGCACCTCTAGTTAACATTAGACAATCAGCGTATAGAGCTAATGGCATAATAGCTTTACTTAGGACTTTTAAGCCGGTTGTTGGTCCTAGAAAATAACCATGGTCTACAGCTAACATTACAGTTCTGCCAGTTTTTGGTCTGATAATCCTTGATATACGGTTTGCTTTTCCCCAATCCATTTTTAATACCCCCTTATTATTTTTTATTTTAAAATAGAATTATTGAATGTATTTAAAGGTTGCGGTGATTATTATTTTTTTTTTATTTTGGAAGAAGATCTAAGGAATATACAGAATCGGTATACTCTTTTTTTTGTAATTCGTTACACTCGTGTCTCATCCACTCAGCTATTATTATCATATATTCATCTCTTTTTTTTTTAGACATTTCTTTAACATCTTTATACCTAATCAAAGAATTAGCATCAATTGGATTACCAATATATAATATGCACGGACCATCTTTATTGAAAATGTCTTTTAAGCGGAAGAGGTTTCTCACTACTTTGACATGAGCTATAGGTGAATTTCTTGAAAATTTAACATATACTGGCACTATCTTATCTGCATGCTCAGCAAATTTTGCAAAACTTTTATGTAATCTGCCTTCCCTCATTCCAAAAAACCAATAAGGATTTGTTTCAGTTAAGAAATGTATAACATGGCCATAGTTGTCTAAATAATCATTAATATCTGAGAAAACTTTTTTGTTGTACTCCCTGTTGTTCCCCTTATGACTTTTGTTTTTAATAAAAAAAGCTACTGTGTCTAAATTTTTTATTTCACTAAACAAATAATTTAAAATCATTTTTGGATCTTTGTTTAATTCATTATGCATATAAGAACCTATAGCTGCCAATGCTACCAATCCTTCAAGTTCATGATTGTGAGGGAATACATATAATACAGATTCATTTTTATTAATTTTATCCAAATTTTCTAATCCTTTTATTTTCAGATTAATACCCATCCTTTCTACTAATTTAATAGTGGCATGGTAATAATTGCCATATTCATCATAGAAATTTTCCCATGCATCAAGATGCTCAAAAAGTTTGTTTATCAAAAGTATGTTTCCTATATTTTTCCTTATTCCTTTAGGGTTTTCAAAGAACTCTCTTAATTCTGGCACACCTTTATGAGGGTTGTTTTTTATATCTAGATAAATGCGCCTGTATTTTGTAATATCAAGAGTTTCTAAATTATCCCAAAAAACATCCAATATTGATTTTATTCTTTCCTCTAAATTAGACAATTTTCCACC
>CAYXTQ010000081.1:0-4397 GCA_964467845.1 uncultured Methanosarcinales archaeon
TTTAGTTGATTTTCACCTTAACTTTATTATAAAGTGAAAATCATTATTTTTATTAATAATAATTTTATTGAATTCAAACAAAGAATTAAAAAAAAAATATAATTACTTTTTTATTCCCTATCAACACCATCAAACATACTATGCCTTGGAGCTCTATTATAGATAATCTTTGCAACCTTTTTTGCTAAATCAGATGGTTCTGTACCAGTTAATATCTGACCAGAATTATGCTGCTGTCCTATTCCAAGAGTTTGTGCAGTGTCTATTGAAATACCCCATATTTTGTGAGAACCTGGCTGGAATCTCATCATGCCAGAATAAATATCTCCTTGACTATCATCATCACTTTGTGTTATACTATACATTGCGTTGTCTTGGTCAAGGTAGATTATCCAGCCTCGTGCTTCGCTATTGGGGTCTGGTCTTTCACTGCTAGTGCTTTCCTTGTACAACTGCCCTGAAACAAAATTGTCAGTATAGAGGTGAATATGATTGTTTACTACGTATTCTACGCCTGCAATGGTTGTTGGGTTCATGTTGTAATTGCTGTCTTTTACTACTAGCTTACTTCCATCAAAAGTCCAAAGGCTCTTATCATAAAGGAAGAACTTGGGCTTATTAGACAACCATCTTTCTGAACCTTGGTTTGTTAGCCAATTATTATATTCATTTATATAAATAGCATTCTTCTCAATTACATTATCTAATGGAAGATTACTTCTTACTACATATAAACCACGATTACTAAGATGCGCTTTAGTTTCTCTTGGATAACCTGCATCAGATTCAACTCTAACATTGTAATCTCCTGCTGTTAAATTATGACTATTGGTAATGGTATATGTTCCACCTGAGATTGGTACTTCAGTGGTTCCATTAAATATAAGTTTTCCAGAATTAACACTTGTATCTCCTATTAAATAACGCATACTGCCAGTATAACTGACTGGAATGTCTGTGTCAGGAGTAATAGGGTTATGTTTACAAGCATATAAAAGATAAGCAGCACCTCCTAAGCCAAGCTTTAAAAAATCTCTTCTACTTAATTTACCTTCTCTAATCCTAGCTTCAAGTCTTTTATCTATCATATTATTAGCTATAAGTTGAATAACTATTTAAATCTTTCTGTCTTATAGTCATTTAGAAGTGGTGATAAAACATATCATTTTAATTAATATTATCATTCTTTAAAAGAAAATAAAAACATTTATATAGTACTTATGACTATTAATTTATAGTCTGATTAACGAGATGATATTATGTATTGGGAAGAAATTAAAAGAAGTAATCATTTTGAAAAAGAACATAAAGGAACTTTAACCTGGAGCGACGTCATCCGTTTGATATATACAATAAAGAACAAAAGAAAAAAAGGAGATAAGATAGAAATTGAAGACGATATGTTTTATATTTTATGTGAACTAAAGAATAAAATATTATATGTAATAAATGTTAAAAAGAAGTAAAGGTGATTCAAGATGCAATGCCCAAAATGTAATTCAAAAATGAAAGAAGTAAAAGTAAAAATCCAAGATGCAGATAGTCTTGTAACTAGTTACCAATGTGGCAAATGTGGTTACTTTGATTTTGAAGATAAATCGATAAATAAGGCTATTAATGAGATCAAAGCAAAAGAATCAACTTTAAAGATAAAACAGAAAATAATTAAACTTTCCCGTGGTAGATTAGGTATGTACATTAATAGAGATGTGGCAAGAAGCTTAAATCTTAAAGGCGGGGAAGAAGTATATGTTTCTATTCCAGACAAGAAACATCTTGTAGTTAATGTAGATAATTAATTCTTTTTTTTTTTTAAATTGATTGAATTTTTTAATAATAAATAAAAAAAAAATAATAAAAACTGCAAAAAGCTCACAAATAGTTGTGAACATTATTATAAAACCTTAATGATTAATAAATATTGATAAAAAAAAAAAAATCAATATAAAAATAGAAAAATTTAAATATTAGTTATTATGGATTACTTATTTTATGGAATCCATAGAATTAGTAAAAAAATTACAGGGGTTGCAAACAATAGAGTCTATCAAAAAAAAATTAGGTATAAGTAGATCAACTGCTATAAAATATGTGCACTTGCTTAGAAAAAAAGGTTTTGTGGAAACATCTGGGGGTAGAAATCAGCCAAGGTTTTACAAGATTAGCTCAATCAATATAAAAAAAATAGGTTATCCTGGGTTGTATGCTATGATAAACAAATATTCTCCAATGAAGCTTGTTGAACCCTATGAACACAGAATGATAGGAAGGAAACTTTCAATTGAGGAGGCCTTGGTAAGAGCAATTGAAACAAAAAGTTTTAGGACAATTTTAGCCTCATTATCTTTATTTAATCACGTAAATAATTGGTCAAGACTTTATAAATATACAAAAGAAAAAGATTGCAGAAATAAAATAATTGCATTATATGCTATTTCAAAAAGATTCATACGAGTTAGAAAAATAAAAAAAAAAATAGAAAAAAATTTATTAAAAGCAAAAGATAAAGATAAGTATATTATACCAAATATGAAATCAAAAGATTTTAGGGATATAGAAAAAAAATATCGTGTTTTCATTCCATTCAATAAATCTGATTTGCAGAGGTTAAAAGAATGATAAGGTTAGAGGAACAACAAGATTTATTCTCTTTAATAGGAGAAAAATTGAAAAAAAAAGTTGAATGTTTTGTAATAGGCGGCTCTGCAATGATATACTATAAAGCCAAAGATGCAACTAAAGATATTGATATTGTTTTTTTAAATGAAAATGATAGAAAACTTATAATAGACATATTAAAAGAACTTGGGTATAAAGAAAGAGAAGCTAAGATTTTATACTTCAGAAAGAAAAATGTTCCAATCCTTTTACAAAGAGGTGAGGAAAGGTTTGATTTGTTTTGTGATAAAATAATCAGCTTTAAATTTACTGAATCTATGAAAGAAAGAATAACCTCTGTTTATGAATACAACAATTTAATAATAAAATTAGTATCTCCGGAAGATATAATCTTGCTCAAATGTGCTACAGAAAGAGCAGGTGACAGGTTAGATGCAGCAGAGCTAATAAAAAGAGCAAATATTAATTGGGATGCAATTATAAATGAAAGTATAAATCAGATGAATCTAATAGGAGATATCATTCCTTTAAGCTTGTATGACTTTTTATCAGAATTAAAAGAAGACTTAAAGGCAAACATCCCAGATAAAGTCATAAATAAGATTGAGGATATTGCTTATAAAGAGACCGTAAAAAAGATAAAATCAGGAAAACATATAAAAATTACTCATCATAAAAAAAAAAAAATCATCATAAAAACTAATAAAAAAAAATAATTAAATAATAATATCCTTTTATTTCCTCTTAGGCAATCTTTCAAAAACAGAACCTTTTTCTTCTTTCTTTACTGCAGGTTTTTTCTCTGGCTTAAATCCTTCTTTTAGCTCTTTAATTTTGCTGGAAAAACTGTAAGGCAATGGGCTTAAATCTTCCTCTATTCCTTCTTTCTCTTCAAAATGATAAGTTAAATGTGTTATTTGTTTATGCTTTCTTTTAAATTTATTTAGGTTTCTGTTATTAACAGGCCTAATAACCTTTTTAGGCGTTGTAGGAATATAAACTTGTCTTGGAATAATTTTTCCCCTTTCCATATTTTTTATTTTTTTCTTTTTTTTCAACCTTATCAACTCAACAGATATCTTAAAAACAAAATATAGTATAACTAAAACTGCAACTCCAATCAATATCTTGGTTATATTTTCTCCTAAAAATCCAAATATAACATTGAAGATATTTCCTTTATCTTTCTCAGCAGCTAGCGGGTTAGTTCCTTTCTCATATTCTTGTAAATTTGTTAAACCGTCATTATCAGGATCTTCATTTGCATCGTTCACATCATACTTCAGATTATATTTTTTTTCCCAGGAATCAGGCATCCCGTCATTGTCAAAATCCTTTAAAGCAATGATTACATTAATCAGTAAGACAAACATTACAAAGAAAAATATCTTTCTCATCTAACACCTCTTTTTAAATATGATATCACCTTTGATTATTTAAATATTTTTATTTTTTAAAATGGTTCTTAATATTGTTTTGTTAAATAAATAACAAAATTATATTCCCAAAAAAAACACTTATTAAAAAAGAGACTAAAAAACTGGGAACAAATGGAATTCCAACCTTAATCAGTATTCTTTTGACCTTTCCTTTATTATAAAGCTTAACCAATTTCCTGATATTTTTTTTCTCTATTCCTAAGTCCTTAGGACCACAAATTCTTTTGCCATTTATTTTAACATCCTTTGCAATCCAGTCCCCTTCTGTTAACTGCATTGGCTTAACATACCTGAACATACAGCTTTTTTCAACAGCTTTAACAAAGACAAAAACATAAA
>CAYXTQ010000082.1:0-628 GCA_964467845.1 uncultured Methanosarcinales archaeon
AACTTTGAGTTCCAATTGAGCCGGTAGAACCTAATATACTTATTTTTTTCATTTTATCTTTTATAATTTATATGGTCTTTACCTTTTTGGCTATAATAACGATGTCTATGATTACATGTAGTACAATAATAGAAACCGCTTTGTTGTCCTCTTTCAGCTTTTACTTTTTCATGATATTCTACAGCTTCACGACTTACAATATATGAAATGACACCACCAAGAAGGGCACCGATAATGACCCACATTATTTTTTCTTTTTGTAATTGTTTATAATCATTATACCAGAACCTTATATCTTTACCTCCTTCTATTTGAAATCCCCATTTACGTTTAGTTTTATTATTTTCTTTATAATATATCCCATCAGTCTCTATTATATTTTCAGGTAAGACTCTTGGAATAGCATTTTCATCTGGTAACGCAAGAAAAGTTTTTGTAGGTATTTCTTCCATGTTTTGATAAAAAATTTCAACAATATAAAAATCTCCTTGTTCAATAACAACTCGAGGTAAAAAGTATTTGATTTTAAATATATAAAAGGCGCCCTTATTTATAGGGATAAATCTTGCTCCATATTTTGTAATTTCTAATTTTATGGAACTAAGCGAATTAACTATTACTCAAGCCC
>CAYXTQ010000082.1:638-4372 GCA_964467845.1 uncultured Methanosarcinales archaeon
TTCATAGGATATATTCTCATAACAATTAACATCTACCCCTGAATACCATCCACCACCATACTCACCTTGACAAAAAGTGTAATTTACGTCTGCAATCGGTAAATTAGTAGCATATTCCCAAGGATTATATATTACTTCAACATAAGGGTTAGATGGGTGTTTTGAAGTATAATTTTTTTCAACATACAATTCAACAATACTTTCCACAAATGCTCCTCTGCCTACTACCTGGTAACTAGAAACAACTTTCTTAATTTTAACATCATCTCCATAAGTCCAATCTACGTCAACACCTCTAACGAAATTAGGTATCATAAACATTGTAAATATAATAATTAAAATTATTTTTTTCATTTTAAAGCATTTATTAACATTTTTTTTCTATTAAAGGAAAATTTCTACCTCCAATAACAGCCTTAAAATTGGTATCTAAAGGACAAGCAAAAGTAAACTCTCTTCCAGTGCCCCATATTTTTTTATTTAATAAGGTCTCTATTTTATATTCTCCTATCTTGTCTTTAGATAAATTATACCAACTAAAATTTGTAAAACTTTCTTCAATATTCCAAGATTCCATTAAACTTAAAACTAAATTACATTGTTCTTCAGAATATAAATGAATTTCTACTTCTTCCGCCGCAGTTCTACCTATATTTGTAAAAGTAATTAGTTTTTCCTTTTTAGTATTCTCACAATCCATTTTAATCTTTGGGTGTGGTGTTATACAACTTTGAAAAATATAACTTAATAAAAGACCAATTAAAAGTACAGTAATAGCTAAAACAACTTTCTCAGCTATATTTTCTGGACTAAATAAACTATCACGAAACCTTTTAATCCATTTTTTTTTATTACTCATTTTTTATTTTTAATATAAAATATTATTTTTAAAATAAAGTATATCAAAATAAAAATAAAAATAATTTTATAGATTCCTAAAGTTTGTGAAATGAAATAGGATATATAATAAATTTTTGGAAATGGTCTTGTGTAATATGTTGCTAATCTAGTAATATCAAAACAACCATAAAGCAAACTAACGATAAATGAATAGAAGAAAAAATTTCCTAATTTAATAAGAATTTTTTTATTATTTACAATAAAAATGGTGTAAAATATTCCTGCTAGAGCTCCTCCGAAAAAAAGAAAAAGTATTGGTGTTAAAATTCCACCAGAAATAATAGGATATCCTTTCATTGATAAGGCTCTCTGAGTATATATTATGTCAAAAGAAAAGTTGTAAATAAAAGCTATAGCTAATGTGAAAAAACCAATTAATTGAATTCTTTGTTTTATAAATTCTTTTTTATTTTCGTTTTTTTTCATTTTAAATTCAATATGAGTAACTTAAAACTAATTTACCTCCTTTATCTCTTAAAAATAAAGTATCACCATCATTGTTCCAAATTGCTGCATAATTCCCTGATTTTCTTCCCCAATATAATGCAGAGTTTGTATTTTCTCCTGTTCCTGTGTATAAAGTGAGTGTTGCTTTAGCTTGGAATACAAATGATGGAAATGTGTAAATATGAGAGGCAGTTTCGTCCTTAACAGTCCAACCAGTCATATCAATTGAATAAGAACATATATTTCCAAAATTTATATATTCGTCATTCAAATTATAATTATCATTTCCTTCGGCGTCATAATTGAAATCAGAAATAACAAAACAATCTTTATAATCAGATGCTTTCCATATTCCTAGTTCGTTTTCTTTAGCTTTATTTTCAGCTTCATTTAATAAACTTGAATATTTTGTATCTGGTGGATATTCATCCGCTTCAGCATAACCTAATCTAACCATTTCCAAATTTACAAATAAATTATCAATATAAACATATCTAAGTAATCTATCATAAATATCTCTATCAGAAATATCTTTTTCTAATGTTACAACATTTCCTTCAACTAGTTCTTTTAATTTATTTTTTGCTTCTGAATAATACTATTGGTCTTCTTCTGGAGTATTAATTCCAATTAATCTTACTTTATCACCACTATTTAACTCAATTGTATCACCATCAATAACTCTTGAAACGATAATCTGGTCAGTTGATTCTTGAATACATTGATTATTTTCACATCCATATTCACAAGTTTGTATAGTTTGCCAATTTAATCCATCAGAAGAACATTGTTTTAGATTATTTTCAGAACATCTTTTTTCATTTGGAATACAAATTTGTGGCTGTGTTTTGCATTTACCGTTTTCGCAACCATATTCACAGTATCTTATTTTAATCCAAGTTATATCACAATTCTCGTATTGATATTTTTGTTGTATCCAATTATCTAAACATCTTTTTTCACTTAAATAACTTTTAGAACATGGTGGTGAATTACAAGTTCCAATATTGCATCCATACTCACAATAATTTATACTTGACCATGAACAATCTGAATTTTGATAACTCTTATATTCCTCATCTTTACATTTCCAACCTGACGAACAAATAGGAACTTTTTTTTCTTCGGGTTCTTCTTTATCTTCTAATTTTTTTGTAGTGTATCCTGTAAAAGAACTTTGAGTACAGCCATTAATTAAGATTAAAACTAGAACAATTAAAAGTATTGATTTGTAATATTTTTTCATTTTAAATTATTGATTTCCTTCATTAATCTATCAAATATTTCATTATCTTTTATCTTATCTATTATTTTTCCTTTTTTATACAATAGATGTAATTTATTTCCTCCAACAATACCTAGGTCAGAGTTTTTAGCTTCTCCTGGGCCATTTACACAGCAGCCCATTATTGCAACTGTAAGCGGTTTTTTTATATTTAATGTTGAATTTTCAATTTTTTTTGAAATATTAATTACATCTAAAGTAGTTCTAGCGCAGGTTGGACATGATATAATATTAATGCCTCTTTGCCTTAGTTTTAAAGACTTTAGAATTTGCCAAGCTACTTTTACTTCTTCAATTGGATCAGAGCTTAAAGATACTCTGATAGTATCTCCAATTCCTTGGGATAATAAGATTCCTAAGCCAATAGAGCTTTTAATTGTTCCTGCAAATTGAGTTCCTGATTCTGTTATTCCAAGGTGTAAAGGATAATTTGTTTTTTCAGATACTAATTTGTATGCTTCAATTGTTTGTAAAGCATCTGAAGATTTCAATGACAAAACAATATTAGTAAAATCGAGACTTTCAAATAATGTAATGCTTCTTAAAGCAGATTCAACCATTGCTATTGGAGTATGACCATATCTTTTTTCTATGTCTTTTTCAATTGAACCTATGTTAACACCAATTCTAATTGGGATAGAATATTGTTTTGCTGCTTTTATTATATCTACAATATTCTTTCTGCACATATTTCCTGGATTAATCCTTAGTTTATCAACATATTTTGCTGATTCTATTGCAAGTTTATGGTTAAAATGAATATCTGCAACTAATGGAATGTTAATATTATCTTTAATTTTTTTTAATGCTTTTACTGATTCTTCATCAGGAACAGAAACTCTTATTATTTCACAACCAGATTCTTCTAACCTTAAAATTTGTTTTATAGTTGCATCTGAATCTTTTGTCAAAGTGTTTGTCATTGATTGAACTGCTATTGGGTTATTAGAACCAATTTTTATGTTGCCTATTTTGATTTCTTTTGTTTTATGTCTCATTTTAAGATTTTTTTTTATATTTTTTAATTTTTATTTTTAAATTTTTATTATTTAATTATTTTTTTTTTTTTATTTTTTAATTTTTTATTAATTATTGGATTTTT
>CAYXTQ010000083.1:0-4341 GCA_964467845.1 uncultured Methanosarcinales archaeon
GTGCTCAAAAACCAAGAGTTTTTGACATATTGTTTTAAAAAAAAAAAAAAAAAACAATTGTTTTTATATAAAAACGAAAGATTTATAAAATCAAAAAATAAAAACAATTGTATGGAAGATTTAAAGCTATTAAAGGTGTTGTGTTTCTTTTTTAAGAATCCATATAAAGAAGTATACCTAAGAGAACTAGCGAAAAGTATTAAATTGAGTCCATACGCAGTTAAAAAATATGCTGACTTTTTAGTTAAAAAGGGTTTAATAAAAGATGAAAAAAAAGCTAATTTAAGATACTTTAGAGCAAACGTCAATAATCTATTTTTTAAAAGTCTTAAGAGTGCATTTAATATAAATCTTATAATAGAGTCTGGTTTAATAGATTTCTTAAAAGAGAATTTAGCAAATATTTCTTCTATAGTATTGTTTGGTTCTATGGCAAGAGGTGAAGACGGAGAAAAAAGTGATGTCGATGTTCTTGTGATAGGAAAAGAAAAATACCTCAATTTAAATGATATAGAAAGAAAGATTGATAAAGAAGTTACGTTACATATATTTAGTTGGGGTCAATGGAACAAAAAGGCAAAAGAAGATGAAGCTTTTTATTTTGAAGTTATTAGCCATGGAATCCCTTTATATGGTGAACTTCCTATAATAAAATGGAAATAAGAAATATAGAAGACTGTTTTAAGTTTAGATTGTTAAGAAAAATTAAGCCTGATAGGGAAAAAAAAGAAAGATCATTAGAGATATCTAAACAAAGATTAAAAAATGCAGAAGAAGCAATAAGATTAAAAATTTTTGAATATGCAATCTTAGAATCTTATATGGCAATGTTTCATGCTTCTCGCGCCTTACTTTATAAAGACGGAGTTCAAGAAAAAAGTCATTACGCAATTTTTATCTATTTAAAAGAAAAATATAGTAATAAAATTCCTTTGAATATTATAAATTTCTTAAATATTCACAGAACAGAAAGACATGAAGTAATGTACGGTTTAGAATACAAGCCACAAAAGGAAGATGCTTTAGCTGCATTAGAAGATGCTAAAGTTTTTGTTCGAGAGATAAAAAAACAGTTATAAAAAAAAAAAAAAAATGAGATATATAACAAAAAAAAATATTAAATTACCAAGGAGAAAGAAAAGTTCTCATAAAGGAGATAATGGAAAGGCTCTAATTATTGGAGGGAGTGAAGATTATACCGGAGCAATAGTATTAGCAGGATTAGCTGCTTTAAGGTCTGGTTGTGACTGGGTTACAATAGCTGCTCCTGAAAGAGTTGCATGGGCTGTTAATGCTTTAAGTGCTGATTTGATAACTAAGAAAATCAAAGGCACTTTTTTTAAATTAAGTGATGCTAACGAAATAATTAGATTAAGCAATAAATTTGATTGTTTTTTAATTGGAAATGGTATTGGTACTAGAAAGGAAACAATCAATTTTGTAAAAAAGGTAGTAAAAACAAATAAAAATAAGGTTATAGATGCTGACGGAATTAAGGCTGTAAGGGTTGATGATTTAGAGAACTCAATAATAACCCCGCATATGAAAGAGTTAGAAATATTTTTGAAAAATTCAAAGAAAAATTATTTAATAAAAAAATTAAAACACGAGAAGAATATGGAAAAAAAAGCAAAGTTATTACAAGATGATTTAAAGGAATTTTTAGGAAAAAATAATATAATATTATTAAAAGGGCCTATTGATGTTATAATTTCTGAAAAAAAAGTTTTCTATAATAAAACTGGAAATGAAGGAATGACTAAGGCTGGAACTGGAGATGTTTTAGCAGGTTTAACTTTAGGATTTTTAGCTCAAAGCAAAGATTTATTGCAGAGTGCAATTAATGCTGCTTATTTTAATGGATTAATTGGAGACATTCTTTTAAAAAAAAAGAAAGGTTATAGTTTCCTAGCTAGTGATATGGTTGAGGAGATTAGAAGAATTCTTTGATTTAAAAAAAAAAAAAAACCGCAACATTTATATACTATTATATATACTAGTATATCAAATTATATAAAAACTAATAAAAATACTATTAAAAATAATAGTACAAAATGGTCAAGATACAAAAATTGCAGTCTGGGCAGCTAGTAATTACTATTCCTAAAATGCTTGCTGAATATGAGGGATTAGATAAAGGTATGGAAGTTAGCTTTAAAAAACATAAAAATGGCTTTATTTTGGAGTTTAACAAATGATAGATAATTTATTTACCAGTATTGGAGTTATAATTGTAATAGCAACATTTTTTGCATATATAGCCAGATTATTTAAGCAGCCGTTTATACTTGCTTATATTATAACAGGGATAATAATTGGTCCTGTTTTAGGTTTAATTACAAATTCTGAGACAATTGCAACATTGTCTGAAATAGGGATTGCTTTCTTATTGTTTATTGTTGGTTTGGAAATAGATTTAAAAAAGTTAAAGAATGTAGCAGTTGTGTCTTCATTGGGAGGAATTATACAAATACTGATTTTGTTTACACTTGGGTATATAATTTCAATGTTCTTTGGTTTTGTAAATGTTAATGCTGTTTACATTGGACTAATACTGGCTTTTAGTTCTACTATGGTTGTTGTAAAGTTGTTGTCAGATAAAAAAGAAGTTGATACATTGCATGGTAGAATTATAATTGGGTTTTTGCTTATGGAGGACTTTTTTGCAATACTTGCGTTATCTATATTGTCTACAAGCAGATTGTCGTTTTATCCGATAGCAATGTCCTTGCTCAAATTTATGATATTTTTATTTGTTTCTTTTGTAATCGTGAGATTCTTAATTAAAAAAGTTATGAAGTTTGCAGCAAAAAGCCAGGAATTGTTCTTTTTGGTTTCAGTAGGATTACTATTTTTATTTTCACTATTTGCATTGTATCTTAATATCTCAATAATAATTGGCTCGTTTATAGCTGGAGTTGTTTTAGGTAATTTACCTTATAATATAGAGATTAAGGGAAAGGTAAAGTCGTTGAAAGATTTTTTTTCAACAATATTCTTTGTTTCCCTGGGATTAGAGCTTTCATTGACCGATATAACAGATATTATTAAACCTTTGATTATATTTATAATTTTTATTGCAGTCTGCAAACCTGTTTTAACAATGTTTTTATGCTCTTTTTTTGGTTATAGAAAGAGGCCGAGTTTTTTAACTGCGATTTCATTAGCACAGATAAGTGAATTTTCTTTGATAATTGTAACACAGGGATTGTTATTAGGGCATATAGGCCAGGGTGTTTTTTCTTTGGCAGTGATAATTGCTATTGTTACAATGACTATAACGTCTTACACAATAAGTTTTGATAATAAGTTGTATCTTTTTTTTTCAAAATATATAGGCATATTTGACAGGATAGGCAGAAAAAGCAGCCAGTTAGAGTATGTTCCAAAAAGGAAGGATATAGATGTGATCTTATGCGGATTTAACAGAATAGGTTACAGCATATACAGAGTGATAAAAAAATTAAGAAAGAGGTTGCTTGTTATAGATTATAATCCTGAAATCGTAAGGGATTTAATAAAAAAAAAAATACCTTGTATATATGGTGATATTGGAGACTTAGAAGTTGTTAACATGCTTAACTTAAAGGAGATTAAAATGTTGATAAGCACTGTCCCAGACAAATATGATAATTTGATGTTAATAAGAAAGGCCAAGGGAGAAAAAAAAAATACAATAATTTTTGTTACTGCTTCACAGGTTGATGATGCTTTAGAGCTCTATGATGCTGGGGCAGATTATGTAATATTGCCTCACTTTTTAGGAGGAGAACACGCATCTGTTTTAATAGAAGAGTTTGGCCTTGATATTAATAAGATTTTTGAAACAAAATTAAGTCACATAAGAGAATTAAAGCACAGGAAAAGTATTGGACATGAGCACCCAATGCATCATTAAGGATTAATATTAAAATAAATGAATAGAATTCAATTTTAAAAATAAAATAAGAATGAATAAAAAAGCATTAAAAAATAAAGGCAAACTATTAGAACCAATAATTAGGATAGGTAAAAATGGTTTAAAAGACGGCGTTATAGATGAGATTAATAAACACTTAAAAAAAAGAAAAATAATTAAAATAAAATTTTTGAAAAGTTTTATAAAAGGTGAAGACAGAAAGAGGATTGTACAGGAGATTGCAACCAAAACTGATGCAGTTTTAATTGATCAGGTTGGTTTTGTTGCTGTTTTATGTCAAAAACCACCAGTTAGAGATAAATTGTATGTTGCTTATCGCAAATGTAAATAGTGGTTTTTGAGCATGATCGGAAATTTTGATTTCCGACATATAAAAAAGAATATAAATAATGAAATATCATAATAAACAATAGAGGAAATCA
>CAYXTQ010000084.1:0-4301 GCA_964467845.1 uncultured Methanosarcinales archaeon
AAAAAAAAAAAAAAGAAAAAAAAAAAAAAAAAAAGAAAGGCTCTTTTCTCTGTTTGAGTGAATATGATTGCAAAAATAAAACCATTATCACCAAGTTTAAGACAAAAAAAAAGATATTTGGTTTTTGAAGTAATATCTGAAAAAAAAATAGATTTTAATGTTGTTAACCATACAATACTACAACATTCATCAAAGTTCCTAGGAGAATTTGGAATGGCAGAGGCAGGATTATTAATTTTACCAGATAAATTTAATACAGAAAAAAAAAAAGGAATTATCAAGGTAAATCATAAATATGTTCATCATTTAAAATCAGCATTAGCATTAATAAATGATGAAGATGCAATATTCAGAAGCGTAGGTGTAAGCGGAATATTAAATAAGGCTGAAAAAAAATATATAGCAAGTTAAAAATCAATAATAATTAAAAAAAAAAATAAATCAATAAATGAAAATCAATATTTAAAAAAAAAAAAAAAAATTAAACTGAGGTGAAATTATGCAACAACCAATGCCCCACCAATTGATGGGTTATGACAGGGCTATTACAATGTTTAGCCCGGACGGTAGATTATTACAAGTAGAGTATGCTAAAAAAACAGTAAGACAAGGCAGTACAGCTATAGGAATTATGTGTAAGGATGGTGTCTTGCTTATAGCTGACAAAAGAATTGTAGATACTTTAGTAGTACCAGAATCTGTTGAAAAAATATGGCAGATAGATGAACATATAGGTGCAACTGCTTCTGGAATTTTATCTGATGCTCGTGTCTTAATAGAGAGAGCACAAATTACAGCCCAGCAACATCGTGTTACATATGACTCAGAAATAGACACTTTAGGTGTAGTAAAGGACATCTGTAATTTAAAACAAATTACAACACAATCTGCTGGCTTCAGACCATTTGGAGTTTCAATCTTGGTTGCTGGGATAGATGAAGACGGCCCAAAACTATATGAGACAGACCCAACAGGTATTTTTTTTCGATATAAAGCCAGCGTCATAGGAGAAGGTGAAACAGAGGTAGAAGATATATTACATAAAAGGTATAGGGATGATATTACTATTGAAGAAGGTTTAAAATTGGCATTAAGCAGTTTAAGTAAAATCTTGGACAAAAATTTTAGTGCTGACAGGATAGATGCAGCCTATATCAGAACAGATGAAAAAAAATTCACAAAAGTTTCTAAAGCAAAAATAGACAAGATTTTGAAAGAAGTGAAAAAGAAGTAAAAAGATAAAAATGAGGGGAGAAAGTTTTGATAGGGAAAAGATTTCCTTAAATTTAGCAAGGCTAAAGAAAGGAGGCAAAAATTATGAGATTGATGTAGACAGCGAGAAAGCTATTGCATTCAAAGGAGGAGCTAATATTGATATAAGAGAGGTTCTAAAAGCAGAAAAAATATTTTATGATGCAAAGAAAGGATTATTAGCTTCTGAGCATGAGATGCAGCAACTATTCGAAACATCTGATCCATTAGAGGTTGCAAAAATAATAATAAAAGAAGGTGAAATACAGGTTACTGCAGAATATAGGGCAAAATTAAGTGAGCAAAAAAAAAAAAAGATAATAAATATGATTCACAGAAACGGTGTAGACCCTAGAACACACCTGCCTCATCCTCCTCAAAGAATTGAAAATGCTATGGAAGAGGCAAAGATACATATAGATGAGTACAAATCAGCAGAGCAGCAATTAAAAGAAATTATAAAACAGATAAGAATTATTTTACCAATAAAACTTGAGATAAAAGAAATCGCTGTTAAAATTCCTCCAGAATATGCTGCTAAATCTTACTCTGCAGTAAAATCCTTTGGTCAAATATTAAAAGAAGAATGGCAAAAAGATGGCTCATGGATTGTTGTTATAGAAATGTCTGGCGGCCTAGAAAATGATTTTTACGATTCTATTAACAAAATTTGTCATGGCAACATAGAAAGCAAGGTTTTAAAAATAAAATAAAAAAAATGGAGTGTGGAAAATGGGACAGTTATTAATAAACAATAAAGAAATTGTTGTTCCAGGAGAAGAATTAGCCCGCGGCATGGATTATTTGCCTGGAGCAGGAACATATAGGGATAATGATGTTATAATAGCGTCTAGACTTGGCTTAATCAATGTTGATGGTCGTGCTTTAAAGATGATCCCCCTTTCAGGAAAATATATGCCTAAGAGGAATGATATTATTATAGGCCAGATTGTAGATATAACATTTACTGGCTGGCGCGTAGAAACAAATTCTGCTTATCCTGCAATGTTAAACATCAGGGATGCAACCTCGGATTTTATTAACAGAGGTGCTGATTTGGCTCAGTATTTTAATCTCGGAGATTATGTTGCTGCAAAGATAACAAATGTTACAAGCCAGAAACTAGTTGATCTGACTATAAAAGGTCCGGGTTTAAAAAAACTCCAAGGCGGCAGGATTATTTTTGTTAATACAAACAAAGTTCCGAGAATTATCGGTAAACAAGGCAGCATGGTTGGTATGATTAAAGAAGCTACCGGCTGCAGAATAGTAGTAGGTCAAAATGGTGTTGTTTGGGTTCAGGGCGAGCCAAAAAATGAATTAGTGGCTATAGAGGCTGTAAAAAAAATAGAGAACGAAGCCCATATGTCCGGATTAACTGATGAGATAAAAAAGTTTTTAGAAAAGATGGTGAAAGAGGTTATAAAATGAAAAGACTCAATAACAGAAAAAATGATGAGCTAAGGCCTGTAGAAGCAAAAGCAGGTATCGTTAAAAGAGCAGACGGCTCTGGCTATTTTAAAATAGGAGATACAATAGCGTATGCTGCTGTTTATGGTCCCAGAAACCTATATCCAAAATTCTTGCAAAACCCCCAGAAAGGCATTCTAAGGTGCAACTACAATATGATGCCTTTTTCTGGCTCTGGAGAAAGGATTAGGCCAGGGGGTAGTAGACGTTCAAAAGAGATTTCAATGGTAACTGAAAATGCATTGCTGCCTGTTTTGGATTTGGATGAATTTCCAAATGCAGTAGTTGATGTTTACATTGAGTTTCCGCAGACAGATGCAGGAAGCAGGTGTGCAGGTATATGTGCAGCATCTATCGCATTGGCAGATGCCGGAATTGTCATGAAAGACCTGGTTTCAGCTGTTGCTGTTGGATATGTTGATAATGAGGTAATAGCTGATTTATGCAAAGAGGAGGAAGATGTAGAAAATGCAGTTGACATTCCAATTGCTATAATGCCAAGAACAGGTAAAATTACCTTATTACAAATGGATGGCATAATAAGCAAAGAGGATTTAAAAAAAGCCATTGAGCTGGGCAAAAATGCCTGCAAAAAAATATATGAAGTCCAAAAAAATGCTTTAAAAGAAAAATATAAGATTTGAGGTTAAAAAATGAATTCTGACTTAAAACAACACGTCATAGAAGCTTTAAACCAAGGCTTAAGATTTGATAGAAGAAAGGTTGATGAATATAGGGAAATTACAGTAGAGTATGGTATTTCAAAAAGTGCTGAAGGCTCTGCTAGGGTTAAGATTGGCGATACAGAGGTTATAGTAGGAGTAAAATTAGAGGTTGGCACTCCTTATCCTGATACCCCTGATGAAGGAACCATTATAGTCGGAGCAGAATTAATCCCGCTGTCTAATCCTGAATTTGAGCTTGGCCCTCCAGGGATACAGGCTATAGAACTTGCCAGGGTTGTTGACCGCGGCTTAAGAGAAAGCAAAGCATTGGATTTTAAGAAATTATGCATAAAGGCAGGAGAAAAGGTTTGGCTTGTTTTGATAGATATTATCCCGATAAATGATTCTGGTAATCTATTTGATGCAGCTGCCTTGGCTGCCTTGGCTGCTTTAAGAGACACAAGATTTCCATCTTTTGACGGAGAAAAAGTTGATTATAAGAAAAAAACAAAGGAAAAATTAGAGTTAAAAAAAATGCCTTTAAGCGTAACTGTCATTAAGATTGGAGATAATTATTTAGTTGACCCGAGTACTGAGGAAGAAAAGGTTTTAGATTCAAGATTGACAGTAGCTTCTATTGAAGATGGTACATTGTGTGCCTTACAAAAAGGAGGTGATATGCCAATTAATGATGAAGATGTAGATAAAATGGTTGATATTGCCTTGGATAAAGCAAAAGAATTAAGGAAATGTTTATAAATCAGTTCAAAAGGCTGTGATGATAATGATTAAAAAATCTGAAACAGTAGAAGAGCAATTTAAGTACACAAAATACGAAAAAGCAAGGATTATAGGCAGCAGGGCTTTACAGATTGGAATGGGAGCTCCTTTCTTAGTTAAATTATCTGATGAGGA
>CAYXTQ010000085.1:0-4227 GCA_964467845.1 uncultured Methanosarcinales archaeon
AAAATTTAGTTATACAGAGTTTTTTTGAATCATTAAGGTTAATAAAAAGAAAAAAGCATTATATTATATATCCTGTAATTATAGATTCATTATTTATTGTAATATTTGGTTTTTCTTTACAATTTTTTATTAGTAATATCCAAGAGAAAGCAGTTGCTTTATTGCAAACAGGTAAAAGTATTCTGTATTCAGGTAGTTTAATTAAAGGTGTACTGGCTAATCATGAAACCTTCTCTATAATATTAAATACATTTGGATTAATGATAACAGCTTATTTGCAGTATAGTATTTTTCAAGGATTAACTTGGCTGTATGCAAAAAATTTTGTTAAAAATGTTAGATTTTTTGCATATATGAAGAAATTTTTCTTAGTGAATATTTTTTGGTTTTTTTTATTTTTTATGGTTCAGATTCTTGATTATATAAGGAGGTTAATGATATATTTAAAAGGAGGAGAATTAAGTACAGGTTTATTTTACACAAGTTTACTATTTTTAACATTTATAACTGCTTATTTTGCTTTTATTTCTTATGCTTTGATTACTAAATATAAAACAATCACAACAATAAAGAAGAGTTTTTTGCTAGGAATAAAAAAGGTATTTTATTTTTTACAGATGCATATAATAATATTTATCATCTTTTCCATTATTAATTTTGTATTATTACTTATGTATAAAATTAATTTTACCTTAATGATAGTATTGGGTATTTTACTTGTATCACCATCCTTTACTTTGGCAAGGGTTTTTATTAATTTGGTTGTTGGAAAATTGGATAAGAATTAGAAAATAAAAATAAAAATAAAAAAAAAAAATAATAAAAAATTATGAAAAAAATATATCTAGGAATTTTTCTGATATCTGTAGCAACATTAGCTTTAGAAATTTCTCTGGTTAGAATGTTTTCTATAGCACAATACTATCATTTTGCTTTTATGGTTGTTAGTATAGCAATGTTTGGGATAGCAGCTGCTGGTACTTTTTTATCAATAAAAAGAATTAAAAGTTTAGTTAATAACGCAGTACTTTTCTCTATTTTTGTTTTAATTGGTTTTTTTATAACAAATAAAATAGGTTTCGATCCTTATAAAGCAATTTTTAATTATTTTGAAATTTTTAAATTATTATTATATTATGTATTTTTAGGGTTGCCATTTTTCTTTTTTGGGATTATAATAGCTTATTGTTTTCTTAAATACAAAAACATTGCTGGCAAAATTTATTTTTATAATTTAATGGGTTCTGCTTTTGGAAGTTTGTTGCCTATAGCTTTAATTTCTTTTTTTAAAGCAAAGTTAATTATTTTAGTTTCTTTGTTAGGATTAATAAGTGCTTTGTTTTTTATTAATGGAGAAAATAAATTATTAAAAATTAATAACAAAAAATCAATATTAAAATCCAATAAAAAAATAGAATCGATAATAAAAAAAATCAATAGGAAAAAAATAAAAATAAAAAAAAATATTGTTTTTGTTTTAATGATTCTAAATTTATTACTATTTTTAGTTCCTTTTGATATAAATATTTCAGAGTATAAAGAACTTAAGCAAGCTTTAAATTACCCTAATTCTAAGTT
Organism: uncultured Methanosarcinales archaeon; assembly: GCA_964467845.1. Classification (GTDB taxonomy): domain Archaea; phylum Nanobdellota; class Nanobdellia; order Woesearchaeales; family CAYXTQ01; genus CAYXTQ01. The sequence goes on from CAYXTQ010000085.1 coordinate 1,579, forward strand.
ATTAGAGACAAGGTGGAATAGTTTTTCTAGGGTTGATATTGTGGAAAGTAGTTTTACAAGGTACGCTCCTGGATTATCACCTAGTTTTACAGGATATTTACCTGAACAAATTAGTGTTTTAACAGATGGAAGTAACATGAATGCTATAACTAAATATGAAAATTTAGATTTTATAGATTATTTACCTAATTCGATAGGTTACTATTTAATAGAAAATCCTAAGGTTTTAGTAATTAACTCTGGTGCTGGTTTAGATACTTTAGCTGCTTTAAAGAATAATGGAAAAGTTACTGCTATTGAAACTAATCCAATAATTATTGATTTATTAAAAAAGAAATATAAAATATTTTCTGGAAATATTTATAATAAAGCCAATGTTGTAGTTGGAGAAGGAAGAAGTTTTCTGAAGAAAAGAGAAAAATATGATATAATAATATTGTCTTTAGCTGGGAATGTTTTATCAAGTACCGCTGATGTAACAAGCTTAAATGAAAATTATTTATTGACAAAAGAAGCATTTCAGGATTATTATAATAGTTTAAATGAGAATGGTATAGTACTAATAACAAGATGGTTGTTGTTTCCACCAAGAGAATCTTTAAGGTTAATGAGTTTAGCTTTAGAGGTTAGTGATAAAGAAAATATAGCTATGTTTAGATCATGGACAACAGTAACTTTATTGATTAGTAAGAATAAATTAAGCCTAGAGAGAATTGATAAAATTAAAAATTTCTTAGATAAAAATAAGTTTGATATTATTTATTTACCAGCTAGTTTTGAGCCCAATAAATATGGTAAGTTTAAGGAACCGTATTATTATAATTCTGTGAAAAAAATAATAGAGGATAAGGAAGAGTTTTATAGAGAGTATATATTCAATGTAAAGCCGGTAACTGATGATAAGCCATTTTATTTTAATTTTTTTAAGTTGAGTAAAATTAAAGAATTATATGGGTCAATAGGGCAAAAATGGCAGCCTTTTTTTGATTCTGGATTTTTGCTAATGTTTATTTTTATCCAAGCTTTTTTTTTAAGTTTAGTATTTATTTTATTACCTATAAAATTTTATAACAAAGTAAAAATATATAGGAAACCATTATTTTATTTCTTCTGTATTGGTCTAGCTTATCTTTTTATCGAAATTTTTTTTATACAGAAGTTTATATTATTTCTAGGACAAGTAATTTATTCAACAGCTGTTGTTATATTCTCAGTATTGTTTTTCTCTGGTCTAGGAAGTTTAGTTTCTCAGAAATTTAAATTACAAAAATTGAAGAAAATAATTATTTTATTATTTTTAATTATTATTGTTTATTCAGTTATCTTAAAATTTTTAATAAATTATTTTATTGTTTTTAACTTATTAACAAAAATAATAATTTCTGTTGTATTTATCGCACCAATAGCTTTTTTTATGGGAATGCCCTTTCCATTGGGCATTAGAAAAATAAAAAGAAAATTAATACCCTGGGCTTGGGCTGTTAATGGTAGTGCTTCTGTTTTAAGTTCAATAATAGCTGTAATAATTGCTTTAAGTTTTGGTTATAGAAGTGTTTTAGTTTTAGCTGGAGTTTTGTATGTTTTAGGGGCAATGTCAATAAAATAAAAATTATTCTTCTTGGATTTTACCAGTCATTGGAACAAATCTTACTGAAGTGATAAATTCTGTTTCCAAATCAGAGTCTTTTTTCGTTACCAAAGTTAAAGTTTGAAATCTTATGGTAGAGCCTAATGGAACTATTAACTTACCATCATTCTTTAACTGCTCTAACAATGGTGGTGGTATGTGGTTAGCTGCTGCAGTAATAATAATAACATCAAATGGGCTTTTTTCTTCCCAGCCAAAATAGCCATCTGCATTTTTAACTTCAACATTATTATAGCCTAATAATTTTAATCTAGCACTAGCAGAATCTGCTAATTCTTTTATAATTTCAATAGTATAAACTTCTTTTACTAATTCTGCTAAAACAGCAGCTTGGTAACCAGAACCTGTTCCTATTTCTAGGACTCTGTCAGTTTTTTTTAAGTCTAGGCTTTGTGTCATTAAAGCAACTATGTATGGTTGAGAAATAGTTTGTCCATATCCAATTGGCAATGGGTGATCTTCATATGATTGGTCAATGTATTTATTAACAAATTTATGTCTTGGAACAGTTTCCATGACTTTTAGGACTTTATCATCATATATGTCACGAGTTTTGAGCTGAGTTTCTACCATTTGTTTTCTTAGTAAAGCGTATTTATCTATTTCTAGTTCAGATTCATTAATAGAAATATCATTTTCTTTTATTTCATTATAACTAATTTTTTTTATTATAAAAAAAAATATAATTACAATCAATAGAAAAATAATAATATGTTTTAATTTGTTAGTTTTCTTCATAGTATTAAATATTGTATCAACATATAAATAGTTTTTTATTTTTTAAAATAATAATAATAATAATAATCAATAAAACATATAGTTTCTAAAACCGAAATATTTAAATAATAGTAAAATTTGCTAAATATACTGCATCTTGTGGTTTTTAATAATTTATACCACAATATGTTGTGTTTATATTAAAGTAGTAAAATGCTGTAATTTTTCAAAAAAAAAAAAAAAAAAAAATGAAAAACCGTTACTGCAAATAAAAAAAAAAAAAA
>CAYXTQ010000086.1:0-4190 GCA_964467845.1 uncultured Methanosarcinales archaeon
TATGGCATTAAAGCTACGGTATGTCACTATCCTCCAGGTGCTTCGAAATGGAATCCGATAGAACATAAAGTATTTAGCGAAATAAGTAAAAATTGGAAAGGAACTCCTTTAATAGACTATGAAACAGTCTTAAAATATACCCAAACAACTAAAACGGAAAAAGTTTTCGGCGCCGGCTACAAATGCTACCACTAATCGGATAAAAACGCTACCACTTCATTTTTTATCAAACAAACTTTTGTATTAATAAATACTTTACCAGTTACTATGATATTTTCAAGGCATTTGAAAATATCATAGTATGACAAAAACTTTTAGATGCGCCCATTGCAAAAAGCGCAAATCTGTAAATCGCAGGTTAAAAGGCACCCAGCGATATTGTGGTTCTGCGGCTTGTCAACAAGCTCGGAAAAATGTTTGGGAAAGGGAAAGGTTACAAAAAGACCCTGATTACCAGTCAAAGCGAAAAGCTTCAAAAGACAAGTGGCGTTCTAAACGTCCTTCGCATGAATATCAGCGACAATATAGAGAATCACATCCTGAATATGTAGCAAAAAACCGTGAAAGACAAAAATTTCGTAACGCGTCCGTCCTCCAGGATAAGATTGTAAAGACGGACGCGTTAAATCGTGAAAGTCTTGTTGTATCGGGTTTGTACGCTCTTATTCCTTACAATACCGACACAAAGAAAAATATTGTAAGGACGGACGCGATAATTGTGCAACTGTCAAACATACAGAATAATACAACACATTTTTTGAACAATTCGTCGTAGTTGTAAAGACGGACCCTATTGCGGACAAATTTTACCTTTTGTTGCTTTGCAGAAAAATATTTTATGGTTCAGGAATCGACATATCAACAGGTAAAATTAGATGAATTGGATACCGCTTTATCAGTTTTTCGTCTGATACGCCCCGACCAAATAAAAATAATGGTTCAATCTATGGGGCGTCTCGGGCAATTACAACCTGTAATAATCCAAAAATGTAAAAGCATCTATCAGATCATAGATGGATTTAAACGATATTTTGCAGCAGAACAATTGGGATTTGTTGAATTGTATGCCAAAATAATAGACACCACCGAGGCGGCAGGCAAAGCGATGATATTGAATTATAACAGGGGTACCAATTCATTGGTGGATTACGAAGAGGCTATGGTAGTGTGCAGTTTGAAAAAAGATCATTTACTGAACCAGAAAGAAATTTCATTATTATTAGGTTGCAGTACTTCGTGGGTATGCAGGCGTTTATCGTTGATAGAGCGTTTAGAAGAAAGTGTACAATCACAATTACGTCTTGGAAAAATAACAGTAGCGCATGCGAGGGAGATCGTAAAATTGCCACGTGGCAATCAAATTTCTGTAACACGTTCAATAATCGGCAATAATGTTACCAGTCGCCAGAGTGCTTTGCTTGTTGAAATGTTCTTAAAATCAATGAGTAAAGAAGAACAAGAGTATCTATTGAGGTGTCCGGTAGAAGCCATAGAGAAATCGGGAAAAGAAAGAGATACTTATGATTGTCGATTAGGTAAACATGGCAACCGGTTGTTAAAAACTATAGAAATACTAACTATGCAACAACATATTTTTATCGGACAATTTACTCATCATCAAACCACGCAATTAACTGGAGCAGAGTTAAATATACTGGATCCGAAATTTAAACGCTTGTCAGAAAAATCAAATACTATACAATCATTAATTACCAAAATTTTAAATTTATGAAAGACGAAAAATTAGAAAATAACATCGTAACGCTTTATGAGCGGGGCTGGTCAATACGACGATTATCCGGTGAATTTGACATTAGTCGTGGACGTGTTGGGCGCATTATTCAACGTAATGAATACAGTAGAAAAACAGGTGATCAACGCATTTCACCACCAGAAAAAAGGGGATCTAAAATAGATCTGTATAAAGAATACATAGCAGAGCTGCTTGAAACTTTTGCAGAAGCACCACCGACCAATCAAAGGATCTTTGAATTGATAAAAGAGAAAGGCTATGATGGTGGCATCTCAATATTAGGTGATTATCTGAGTGAGATAAGGGGTAAAAAGACAAAGTCCCCGATTTATTGTGTAGAAACAGCACCCGGTCAGCGTGGCGCTCACGACTGGAGCGAGTATTTTATTGAGTTTACAGAAACAGGTGTGGAAGAAAAAGTAATATTTTTCAGTTATTTAATAAAACGTTTTTGGCGTTTGCCACCCATTACCGTTTTCGTCCGTTAACCATTACACCGGGCAGGCCTACGGAGAATCTGAAAATTGAGAGACCGTTTTACTATCTTGAAACGAATTTCCTGAATGCGCGTAAATTTTTCAATAAACAAGCCCTAAAAGAACAGCTGTTGCATTGGCTTAAAACAAAGAACGATCAACGTATTCATCGTACTACGCGACAAAAGCCGATTGATTTGTACAAAGAAGAGCTGTCTTCTTTACAAGCCTTACCAGTACAGCAATTTGACACTTCGCGAATAGAGTATAGAGTAGTAAACAATGAATCGTGCGTAGAATGGAGCGGCTATTATTATGCAACGCCCCAACAGTACATGCTTGAAGCCTGCCCTGTTCGCGTTAGCGATACAGAAATCATTATTTATTCGCCCAATTGTGAAGAAATAAAACGTTACCCTTTAGCTGAAAAAGGTCGTAAAGACCGATATATTGGCAGAATCCAGCATCAAACAGGTAAAATATATCCCGAACTCGGGACAAAAGAAGTTGCACAGCGCCTTAAAGCAATCAGCCCTGTGATGGATGAATATATTGAGCAGGTGCGAAAGCATAAGCCTAATAGTAGTTTTTTGCACCATCTACGCGCAGTACTCTCGCTGAAAGTAAATTACCATGTTGACGATATAATAATAGCAGTTCGCAGGGCGCTAAAGCATAAAGTATATGAATCTGGGGCTATTGAAAATTTTCTTTTATTCAATGCAGAAAAAAAGAACGAAGTACAATTATTATCTAAAACCAATAAAAACGATGGAAATGAGTGATACAACAGACACATTTCGGCAGGCTCAATGCAACGCATTTGAAAGCAATTGTAAATACCTTGGCTTAAAGAAGTTGTGTGAAGATCATAAGCTTATGATAGAAAAAGCCAATACATCAAATATTGGCTTCAGAGAATTTATCTACGACATTGTACAAGCCGAAGCCAGTGACAAAAGGGAAAGAAGTATAAAATACAGAATTAAAGAGAGCAAGTTGCCTCAGCCTTACAAGATTTTATCGGACTTTGATTTTACCTTTCAACCAAAATTAAAGAAGAAATTAATTATGGATCTTGCTACTATGGATTTTATTCGTCACAGGGAATCTGTCTTGTTTATCGGTGATTGTGGAACAGGCAAAAGCCATTTAGCCAGGGGTCTGGCTCTGAAGGCATGCGAAAAAGGCTACAAAGTATTATATACCACTTGTGCAGGAATGTTACGGGATTTAAATATAGGAGTATATGAAAAATCATTGGTTAAGCGGATGTATAAATATATCAGCTCCGAACTGTTGGTAATTGACGAAATGGGACATGACCGCCTTGAACTGGAAGTAACCAAAGAAGCACACCTGCTTTTTAAAGTAATAGATGAACGCTATAAACAAAGTAATCCGCTTATTTTTACCACTAATGTTGAAGAAGAAGACTGGGCAGATTATCTGGGCGACCCAATCTCAACCAAAGCCATATTGGATCGTATATTCCACCGTTCAATAAAAGTAGAGATCAAAGGTCCAAGTTATCGCAAATATGAAGGTGAGAAACTACAAAAAAAATATAATACAGGATGATATGAAAAATCTTTTACGGAAGACGACCGACGGTAAAATTCTATACCGAAGGTTATCTGAAGGCGCTACTCCGGTAGTGCCTTTTTTATTTTTAAACTAATAGAAACCCAGTCATCTGCTCGGTTCAGGCACTCCGCTACGCTCCGTGCCTGAACCGAGCAGATGACTGGACACAATACGTTCTTTGTTAAGCCTTGTTTGAAATCCTATTTTGAAATCACACTTTTATCACCGATAAGACCATTTTTACCATTTCTGTAAGTATTGTAAAACTTACTCATCCGAAAAGGTGGTATCATTTTCTTCTGTTAGGTGGTAACATTTATGTTCGGTACTGAAAAAAGTTTCCGTCAGAAGTCGTATTAGCCATTAAGGGGGCT
>CAYXTQ010000087.1:0-4189 GCA_964467845.1 uncultured Methanosarcinales archaeon
AATTTAAAAAAAAAAAAATATTGGTGTAATTTTGTCAAAAACCCGTGGTTTTTGAGCATGCTCGGAAATCAAAGATTTCCGACACATAGTTAAGACAAACTATGTTTGACTAAACTTGGTTGTGAACTTAATGCATTCGACTATTGATTTTTTATTTTGAGTAATTGCCTTATTTTTGCAATAATAATCCAAAAACTTTATAAATAAAGCATATAATAGTAGCTTTTCCGGGGGTTGAACTATGGCTGAAAAAGAAGTCAAACTCAAAGTTGCAGAAGCTATACAGGATGATGTAAATAAAGGTATTGTTAGAGTTGATTCTGGTTTTATGAAAGAGATAGATACAAGACCAGGTGATATTGTTGAAATAGAAGGTGAAAGAAAAACTGTTGCTATAGCAGATAGGGCTTATCCTGGTGATATTGGCTTAAACTTAATAAGAATGGATGGCATTGTAAGGAGAAATGCTAAAACAGGCATTGGAGAGTTAATTAGAGTAAGAAAAGTTGATGTAAAAGAAGCAAAAAGGGTTATTATTGCACCTGCAAAAAAAGGCGTTATTGTAAGGGCTTCTCCAAATATATTCAAACAAGGTCTTTTAGGCAGATCTGTTGTTAAAGGAGATATTGTTGTTTTAGGAGGAACAAGAAAACGTAGAACTGCCATGAGTGACAGCCCTTTCTTTGAAGATATTTTTAACATATTGGATGAAAGCATGATGGGTTTTGGTTTTGGTGATTTAAAGTTCATTGTAGCAGACACAATACCAAAACAAGCTGTTATAATATCTGAAAGAACTGATATTGTATTTAACCCAGAAGCAATAGAGGTTAAAGAAGAAGAGGTTTTAGAAGTTACTTATGAAGATATTGGTGGCTTAGATGAGGAAATACAAAAGGTAAGGGAAATGGTTGAACTGCCATTAAAACATCCAGAGATATTTGAAAGATTAGGCACAGAGCCTCCTAAAGGAGTTTTATTGCACGGCCCTCCTGGAACAGGAAAAACCTTATTGGCAAAAGCAGTAGCTAATGAAACAAACAGCCATTTTATATTAATTAATGGTCCTGAAGTGATGAGTAAATATTATGGAGAGTCTGAGGCAAACATAAGAAAGAAATTTGAGGAAGCTGAAAAAAATGCTCCCTCTATAATATTTATTGATGAAATTGATGCTATCGCTTTAAAAAGAGAAGAAACCCATGGAGAGGTTGAACGTAGAGTAGTTGCACAGCTTTTAGCTTTAATGGATGGTCTAAAATCCCGTGGCAAAGTGGTTGTCATTGCCGCAGCGAACGTACCGAACTTGTTAGATCCTGCTCTAAGAAGACCTGGAAGATGCGATAGGGAAATAGAAATAGGTGTTCCTGACAAAAAAGGTCGTGAAACAATTTTAAAGATCCATACAAGAAATATGCCTTTAGCTAAAGATGTTAATTTAAAGGATTTGTCAGAGATCACATATGGTTTTGTTGGAGCTGATCTCTCTGCTTTAGCAAAAGAAGCAGCAATGATAGTGTTAAGAAAAGTACTGCCTGATTTAAAATTAAAAGAAGATGAACCTATCCCAAAAGAACTATTAGAAAGATTAAGGATTACAAAAGATGGTTTCAAGGAAGCATTAAAAATTGTAAGACCAAGCGCCTTACGCGAAGTTTTAATTGAAAAACCAAATATAGGTTGGACTGATATTGGTGGCTTGGAAGATGTTAAACAAGAATTAATAGAGGCTGTTGAATGGCCTTTAAAGCATCCTGAAGCATTTAAAAGAATGGGTGTTAAGCCTCCAAAAGGAATCTTAATTTATGGAGCTCCAGGAACAGGTAAAACTTTACTGGCAAAGGCTGTTGCAAAAGAATCAGAAGCAAACTTTATTTCTGTTAAAGGTCCAGAGCTGTTGTCAAAATGGGTGGGTGAAAGTGAAAAAGCAGTAAGAGAAATTTTCAAGAAAGCCAGGCAAACTGCTCCGACAATTGTTTTCTTTGATGAAATTGATAGTTTAGCTCCAAGAAGAGGAGCAAGCTCTGATTCCCATGTTTCTGAAAGGGTTGTAAATCAAATGCTAACTGAGATGGATGGTTTAGAGGAGATGCATGATGTTGTTATTATAGCAGCAACTAACAGACCAGATATAGTAGACCCCGGTTTATTAAGACCCGGAAGATTTGACAGGATAATATTAACTCCAATACCGGACAAAAAATCTAGGCTTGAAATATTCAAAGTGCACACCAAAGGAATGCCTTTAAAAGGTATTGACTTGGAAAAATTAGCTGAAAAGACAGAAGGCTATGTTGGCTCTGATATTGAAGCAATATGCAGGGAAGCAGCAATATTTGCTTTAAGAAAGGATATTAAAGCAAAAGAAATAACATCTTCTCATTTTGATGCTGCTTTAAAGAAAGTAACCCCTTCTGTAACAAAAGACATAGAAAAATCTTATGAAGATATAAAAGACCAGTTTAAAGCAGCAAAAGCAAAACAGATGCAGGAAGAAAAGCCCTCCTATATGGGCTAGTTTTTTTATTTTTTTATATCAATATTAATTAATCATTAAGGTGCTATACCAATCTTAACAACTATTTGTGCACTTGTTCCAGTTTTGTTTTTTTATTATTTTTAATTTATTATATAAAATTTTAAAAAAAATATGGGTGGAATTTCATAGTTAAGACAAACTATGTTTGCCTTAATGTGTTTGTGAACCTAGTTTTTTTTTTTTTTTTTATTTAATTTTTATAATTATTTTAATTTAAATTAATAATTTCTAAATTACAAAACAAAAACATAGGAAATTGCATAGCAATTTCCAAGCTTTGTAAATGCCTTGCATTTCCAAAACATTTAAATAAAATAATATTCTTTTTAATTCTATGGCAAAACAAGGAGATATAGTACTAATTAAAACCAAAGATAAAGAATTTAAAGGAATCTTTATGCCTAATCAGGAGACTGATTCTGTAGTTATAAAACTGGATAACGGTTATAACATAGGTATTGAAAAAGAGAATATAAAGGAAATGAAAGTAATTGAAACATATAAAGAAAAAAAAATTAAGAAAGAAAAAAAGCTTGGCCATGATAAAAATAAGCCATTAATATTTATCCTGCACACTGGCGGCACTATCGCTTCTAAAGTTGATTACAGAACTGGCGGTGTTGTTGCAAGGTTTTCACCAGAAGAAATTATTAATATGTTTCCGGAGTTAAAAGAAATTGCCAATATAGAAAGCCAGTTGATATATAATATGTTCTCAGAGGATATGAGGTTCAAGCATTATTCCATTATTGCAAATGCTATAAAAAAAGTTGTTGATAAAGGAGCAGATGGCATTATTTTAACACATGGAACAGACACAATAACATATACCTCTGCTGCATTATCATTTATTCTAGAAGATTTACCGGTTCCAGTAATACTTGTTGGAGCTCAAAGAAGTTCAGATAGAGGCAGCAGTGATGCTCAGATGAATCTTATATGCGCAGCACATTTTATAGCAAAAACAGATTTTGCTGGAGTTGCAATTTGCATGCATGAAACTATTGAAGATAAAACTTGCCTGATAATGCCTCCTACAAAAACAAGAAAATTACATACATCAAGAAGGGATGCTTTTAAAGTTGTTAATGACAGGCCAATAGCTCGTGTTTATTATGACGGCAAAATAGAATTTATAAAGAAAGACTATGAAAAAAAAAAAAATAAAAAACTTATTGTAAAAGATAATATGGAGGAAAAGGTTGCAATATTAAGGATACATCCAAATATGACTCAAGAACAGTTTAGTTTCTACAAAGGATACAAAGGATTAATTATAGAAGGAACTGGTTTAGGCCAAGCTCCTGTCGGAGTTCCAAATGAATTGTGCAATATCCATAAAAAAAACCTTAAGGCAATAGAAGACTTAATTAAAGATGGTTGTATTGTAGTAATGACTTCTCAAACAATATTTGGCAGAGTCCATATGCATGTTTACAGCAACGCAATAGACTTAGTTAATGTTGGTGTAATACCTGGAGATGATATGCTTACAGAAACCGCTTTTGTAAAATTAGCATGGCTATTAGGAAATTATCCTAAAGAAAAAGTAAAGGAATTAATAAGAGAAAACTTAAGAGGAGAGATTAATACAAGGCTTGAGCCAGATGAGTTCTTATGAGGATTATAGACTTACTCAATAAAATAAAA
>CAYXTQ010000088.1:0-4144 GCA_964467845.1 uncultured Methanosarcinales archaeon
CTGTCAAAAAATGTCGAACCGAATTGTTGGTGCTCTCGTCCGTCCCCAGTGTCATCGTCTTTTTCTAAACTTGCCCATAACGGTTTGGCGGTTGCTGTTCGGTGGCGATTTTACCACTGAATTTTCCACGAAGAACAAAGGTTTCAATATGTACGTCATTGTCATACGAAGCACCGCTCCGCCACTGACAGCAACCGCCTGTTAGCGTTTCGTGCTTTGTTTTCTTGTCTGTCCGTATTTCAATTTTTCTGTCTTTCATTTTCTTTTCTCCCGTGCGGTGGGGTATTTTAAAAAATTACTTGTCTTCTTTTGGTTGTTATATGGAAGTTGTCCAAAGCCTGATAATTAAACTTCATTTTTTACCCATTCCAATAATCCAACCTTTTTCCGCAAAAACTTTTATATCTTTCAGTCCAACTTTAGTAAAAAGCGATTCTAATTCAATAATGTTAAATGGACCATGCGCTTCTTTACCATGTGCTTTGACTTCCATCCTGCCAAGAAACGTATTGCTTAAAAAATCGGTAATGATTATCCATCCGTTTGGTTTTAATACTCTAATCATTTCCAATAAAACTGACTCCGGATTTGAGACTTCATGAAGAACAAAGTTAGAAACAACTAAATCTACAGAACCATCAGCGAGTTTTAAAGAAGATGCCTCACCATTCATTATTTGAATTTTATTCTCAACGCCTTCTTTTTTAGCTTTGTATTTGAGACGCAGGAGCATTTCTTCCGATAGATCAAAACAAATTACTTTTTTAACATTTAGTTTCTTGGCAATAGCTAAACTGAAATAACCGGAACCGGATCCCACATCTAAAACAACCCCATCTGAATTGATACGCTGAGAAACTTCATTTAAAAATGTTTTTCGTGGTAAACCTAAAAGCCTAACTTCAATTAGTGTTCGTAGAGAGCTGTTGAGAAACCATGCCATAATTTTTCCCTTTAAGCCTGTCCATTCACTTACAATTTGTTTTTCTTGCATATTATCCTCCTAATATTATTAATTAAATATTTTAAAAAGTGAAGCAAATTGTTTAAATTTTAAAAATGCGATGGGTCGGGATATTTTTTCTTTTAATTCTGTCATTATATTTCTGTCTTTCGTTTCATTGTCAAGTCGTCTGTTTGTTTTTTAAGCATGAACGCTAACGTTAAGTATAAAAACTGTAGCCGTATTCATAGCTTAGGCTTGCTGTCCGGAAAATTCGTTTGTAAAAGTAGTGAATTTTTAAAACTTACCAAAGTAGGCTATTGTTTTTTATACACTGTTAGATGTAGTGCGGTATTTAGGGCTCGTCACCTTTTTTGTTTTCTTTCATTCTATATAGGGTTTCAATTTTTCAATGCTTTTTTTCGCTGCTTTTCCCGCCCTTAAAATGACCTTTTTTTCTGTTCTGTTGTCCATTTTTTTGTTTTTTCCTTACTTTTTTATTCTCTAAACAGTATCTAAAACCACCTTTTTAGTCATTTTTTCACAACAAGACACACCTCTCCCATGAGGTTTTTATGCAGCTTTGTGAAAGCGTTCGGTTAAATCATCATTACTAATTATAAATTTTTCTGTCCGGTCTTTTCTTTTTCGCATGTCAAAAATGGTAAAGACAAACTCTTTTTTCTTCTGACAATGTTTGCAGAATAATGGGTCTTCGCCATTCCTTTCCTTTTGCTTCTCTTGCCAATTTGAAGCTTGGTTTTCTTTTTCCGTTTCAGGGTTATACAGGTATTCCGCCGGTATCGAACCTTTACTGGAATAAACCCCATAATACCTGACTATCCGAAAATATGCCGGGGGTACATGCTGTAATAAGCGCGGGAAAAATTCCAGGTAATGTAAAGTCAACACTTTTTCTATGGCTTTTCCGTTTTCATCCCTGTCTTTGTTATCTTTATAACGAAAACTTATTGTTTCTCCTTCCATGTTCGTTATTTTATACTCGCTTATACATGCCCTTTTTGAATACCTGCCTATATAACGTATTACATCGTCCGGCGTATCAATCGGTGGTTCTAAATGCAATATCCAATCTTTCTCATTTATTCGCGAAACATATTGCATAAATTCCTTACGATTCACAAAATCCTGAGCTAATTTTCCTGCGTCAAAAAAGGATATTAGCTCATCTTCAAACTTGCACCGGAATTTTTTCTGTAAAAATTTATAGTTTACAAACTGATCTTTTACCTCTATCAGCTTGCCTGTCTCAATTTCAATGCCTCCCCATGAAACTATCATGTGTACATGGGCATGGTAATCTTTTTGTTCTCCGTAGGTATGTAAAACGCTTATTACCCCAATCTTTAAATTGTATTTGTGTTCGAACCAGTCTTTAAAGGTATCGGCTGCCGACCGCATTAAGGCGCTCAACAGGTTTTTATTATTGCGCTTAATCAATGAATGTAAAGAATGTGGCAGGGTACACACGATATGACGGTGTTTAATATTCAACATTTTCCCTTTCACCTGTTCTGCCCAGCGTACCGTATCCTGCCAACTGCATGTGGGACAAAAACGGTTTTTACAGGTATGGTATACTTCTGTTATTTCTCCACAATCCGGACACGCATATACATCTATTCCCAATACTGCGGTCTGACAGGTACGTATTGCATTTACCGCTTTGTATTGTTCCGGCTCTATAAACTCTGTCGGATGCTTGCAGTATTCATCCCAATGCATATTGAAAAAATCCGCCAACCGGTATTTTTTCTCCGATTGCCACGGTGCATGTTTTGCCTGCTTACATTTACATTCTTCGTTATGTATATGTGTGCCGGTCATCGTTTATATTCTTGTCTTTATTTGATTGCTAAATATCATATCTTCTATCTGCTCTTGTCCATAATTGCTGAATACTACTTCTTCGGTCTCCCCACATTGCGGACAAGTTGGTTCGGGTGTAAAATGCAATTCATGAACTTTATCAAAACATACATCCGTAAATTCAAAGGTAAATATATTTAAACAATTACCGCAAGCGAACTCAATTTTTTTATTTTGAATTGTATTCCCTTTGTTTCGTAATTGTTCTCTAACTCTATCAGAAAATTTTTTAGTTTTTGCCATGTGTCCTGATCATTTTAATCTGTTTTATCAATTAATCAGTCTATCTGTTATATCAGAATTACCAACGATACCAGATATATCAGCTATATCGGCAATATTTGTTATTATCAGCTCATATTGCTTTTACGGTTGTTGGTGTAAATTTTACGCTTATGTTGAGGCATTATTCCAAAGTTGAGCAGTAAGCCAACTTCCAATATACTTACTTGTAAATAATTGTATAATATTTGTTCGTCTATGGCCGATAGTTCTTCTTTTGTACTAACCTTTAACATTACGCAATTATCAATTACCATATCAGCTGCGAAATTGCCTATATCTATGGTTTGGTAGTATATTTCGACTGTCTTATTACATTCGCTTTTCAACCCGGCTTTTTGTAATTCTATGTGTAAGGAATTTATGTAAACAGCTTTATCGAAACCATAACCTGTATTATTAAATACATGGTAGAATGCCTGCAATATTTTTCCGGTTATATCAGAGTGTAGGTAAGTATCGGGTTTCATTACCTGTTTAATCTGTTAATCATATTTATCACTTAACCCGTTTTATCTGTAATATCTGTAATACTTGAAATATCTGTAGTGCTTGTAATATTTAAGTATTTTTAGTATTGGTATTATTAATTTTTTATAGTTTTAAGAGTCCTCTTTCATTGATATTACCTATTGGTTTACAGTGTGTTATGCTAAGCATTACATCTAACGGAACGGTGCAAAAACTGTGCTGCCTACCTAATCGCGTAATGGCGAAGCCTTCGCATAAAATACAGGCAGCATTGTTTTTTGCACCATGTTAGCGTTTCGTGCTTTTATTTCCTGCGTGTTATTATTTATATTTCTTGTCTTAATATTTTCTTTTCTCCCGAGCGGTGGGGCATTTTTTAAAATTTCTTTTTCTTTCAGGTTGGCTTTGCAAGCTCTTTGACAAAGCTTGGATTAATTTATGCTGATTCGTGTGGCTTTGGCAATGTGCCTGCAAATGCGTTGGTTATACAAGTTCAAGATTTATACTTTCAATTTGTTTTCTTGATTCTTGTCTTAACTCAAATGCCTTTTTCATTTT
>CAYXTQ010000089.1:0-4029 GCA_964467845.1 uncultured Methanosarcinales archaeon
TTTAATAAAAAAACCTCGAAAAACCCGAGGTCAAAAAACAAATCCCAAAAGAAATCTACGAAGTTCTACAAAAAGAAAAAATAGAGAAATTAAGGCCAGCGCAAGTTAAATCTATAAACAAAGATTTGTTAAAAGGAAAAAACCTATTAGTCTGCACTCCAACAGCATCTGGAAAAACTTTAATAGCAGAATTAGCTGGTGTTAAATCAATTCTAGAAGGCAAAGGAAAAACAGTTTATATTGTTCCATTAAAGGCTTTAGCCAATGAAAAGTACAAGGACTTTAAAAGAAAATATGGTCATTTGTTGAAAGTTGCTTTATCTATTGGCGACCTAGATGCCTCAGATCCTTATTTAGCTGACTTTGATTTAATTATTACAACAAGTGAAAAATTTGACAGTTTAATAAGACACAGTACGCCTTGGTTGCATAATGTTAAAACCTTAGTAGTAGATGAAATCCATTTAATGAACGATCCAGGAAGAGGCCCAACTTTAGAGATTTTAATTACAATGTTAAGGGAAATCCTAAAGAATGTACAAATAATAGCTTTATCTGCTACAATAGGAAACCCAAAAGAACTATCTTCCTGGCTAAATGCAGACTTAGTTATTGATAATTGGAGGCCTGTTAAACTGCATAAAGGAATTTATTATCAAGGAGAGATTAAGTTTGAGTAGTTTTTTTTTTTTTTTTTATAAGAATATTATATCGAAAATAAATAAAAAAAAAATAAAACAAACAAGTTCGCAATTAATTGTAAATGTTGTAGTGCAGTTAATGATTAATTTAATGCTGAATTCAATAATAAAAAATCAATATAAATAAATTAATAAAATATTAAAAAAAAAAAAAACAAATAATAATAAAAACTTAAACCAAAACAGAAATCAAAACAACCAATGTTCCTAGAATAAAATACGCAATAAACCAAACTAACCAAATAAGAACTGATTTCTTCCAGTCTGTTTTATAATAAAATTTAACTAAAACTATAAATATTATAGAAATTAAAACAGCTAAAATTATACTCAATAAAGTTATAGTGGGGAAAAAACTGAATACCAACACAGCAATAGACACTCCTAAAGAAACATACAGAGCAGTAGCCATTGTTTCATCTTTTAATTTAAATATCTTTACTATAATTTCTCTTAAAATCAAAGTATTAACAACTGTAAAAACTAAAGCTACGATTAACCTTGCCCCAATATCAATCAAAAAACTCATTAAACTCATTCTAAATATGTAGTTTTAAGTTTTATTTAAATAATTTATTATGTTCTTGGAAGTAGTTAATAAAAAAATAACATAAGGGGGTGGGGAACATAAGTGATGATTTAAAGGGAAGTTGTGAGGTATTCCCCCTATTTTTTTTTTTTTTTTAATTCAATGAATAAAAAATCATTAATAAAAATCAATTAAAAAATAAAAATATTAAAAAAAAAAAACTTTAAGCACTTAACCCTAAACTTTCTACAACTATTTTAGAATCAAACTCTTTCAAATCATTATACCCTTGCCCGCAACCTAAATAAATTATAGGCTTTTTTGTAACATAACTAACAGAAACAGCAGCTCCACCTTTTTCATCAACATCAGCTTTTGCCAAAATAATTGCATCTATGTCAATAGCCTCATTAAACTTTTTAGCCTGCTCAACACAATCATTGCCAGTTATTGATTCACCAACAAAAATCTTTAAGTCTGGTTTTGCAACTCTGACTATCTTCTTCATTTCACCCTCCAAATCAATATTAGAATGCATCCTTCCTGCTGTATCTATTAAAACAACATCTATATTCTTAGCTTTAGCATGAGCAATAGCATCATAAGCAACTGCAGCAGGATCAGCCCCATAATCATGCTTTATCATTTTAACTCCTAATCTGTCAGCATGCTCTTGTAATTGTTCTATTGAAGCAGCCCTGAAAGTGTCAGAAGCAGCCAAAACAACTGATAACTTATTGTTCATTAAAAGTTTTGCAATTTTAGCAATAGTGGTTGTTTTTCCAGAACCATTTATTCCTACAAAACATACTACAAAGGGTTTTTTTTGTTTGATTTTTTCCAATAAATTTATTTTATCTACTTTAAACAAATCCTCAATAGATTCCTTTAATGTATTTGTTATTATTTCTTCAATTTTTCCTCTTCTCAAGGGCTTATCAACAATATTCTGCTTTAAATCCTTTTTTATTTTTTCTATAACTTCAACAGCAACATTATTCTCAAGTAAAACCAGCTCTAAATCCCAGAATATATTATTAAACTGATTCTCATTGATTTTTTTTGTTATTATTTTTTGCTTTATTTTTTGAAAAATGCCTTTTTTTAATGGCTCTTCAATGATTACCTCTTCTTTTTTTATTTTTTCTATTGGTTCTTTTTCTAATGATTTTTTTTCTATTGGTATTTTTTCATTGAATTCAGTTTTTTCTTCAACTAAAGGCTCTTCCTCTTTTTCTTCAACTATTTCTTTTTCTTCTTCTAATGGTTTTTCTTCAACTTCTATAATTTCTTCTTTTTCAATTACCTCAGGAATTTCTTCCTCTAATTCTTTCTCTTCAGCTACCTCTTCTCTCTCTCTTTTTCCAAATAATCTCTTAAAAAAGCTTTTTTTTTCCTCTTTTGGTAATTCCTTAACCTCTTCTATAGGTTTCTCTATTTCCTTAACCTCTTCAATGCCTTCTTCATCTATTTTCTGAGTTATTTTAGATACAGTATCCTTTATCTTCTTTCTTAAGAAATTAAACATAACAGCACCTTTTTTTTTTTATTTCTCAGACATTAATGAATTCATTTCTTTTTCAATACTGGTAGCCTGCAAACCTAATTTTTGCAATTCTTGTAAAAAATATTGTTCTAATTTTTTTATTTCATTAATATTTGTTTCTAACATTTTCTTAACTGAATCAACATCCTTCTCTACAACAGTGTTTGCACCGACATTTACTAATAAATCATTATTCTCCTTTAAAGCAGCCTTTGCAAATATGCCGTTGCTTACAGGAACCAATATCTCTGTTCCGTTCTTAACATTTTTTAACTCATCTAAACTTTGCTGTACATACATAATCTCTATAATCTGGTTTTCTAAATCCTGTAATTGCTTCTGTATCTGCCTTATCTGCTGGTCTATCAACCTTAATTCAGTATATTTTTCCTTCAATAAATTTTCTTTCTCGTTATCCATTCTAACCAAAAAAGAATACACAACTATTTAAAAAGGTTTCTTAAAAATAAAAAAAGGTAAAAACCTAAACACTTAATTCTTTATCAATCCATCTTTTCGTCCTTAATAAAATCTCAATCTCTCCAAAATGCTCTTCTTGGGATAAATCAACCCTTCTCTGATTGCTTAAATGCAACAAAGGAATAAATGTAAAAACTTTATCTTCTTTTTTATCAGAAGGAACTAAATTTGTGAATGTAAGTTTTTTATTTCCGCTCGAAAAAAAATTCTTAATCTTCAAATACAAATCACCAATAACCTTGCTTATATCTTTTTTTTTTTTTGGAACCTCTACATCAAATGCAGGAATTGAATTTATAACCCTTCTCCTTTTTACCTCTAATGCCTTTTGTAAAGCATCAACCAAGTCATATATGCTTACCTTTCTTTTCCTTGGCTGCGGCATTCTTGGAATTAAACTTGGCTTTTCCTCTAAAATCAAGGATTCAGGAACCTCTTCATATAAAAAGTCTTCCTCCTCTTGTGGAGCTAATAACCTGTCAAAATCATCAATATCCTTGCCAACTAATCTCTCAGATTTTATCCTTAATAAAATAGCAGCAGCCAATAAAACCTTGCCAGAAATTCTAAAGTTTAATTCTTTTAACTGTTTTAGCATTTCTATATATTTTTTTGTTAGCAGCCCAATATCAACATCCCAGGGATCAATCTGCTCTGTTTTAACTAACTCAAATAATATAGACTGCCATGTAATTTCATCCTTAGCAAAAATAATTTCAAAGATTTTTTCATTAGATTTATTTTTAAAATTATTACTTTCCATACCTTATATT
>CAYXTQ010000090.1:0-3981 GCA_964467845.1 uncultured Methanosarcinales archaeon
ACAGAAAATCCTTTGGATTTTCTCGTGTAATAATTTTTTTTTTTTTAATTGATTTATTGATGTTTTATTATTGGATTATTGATATTGATTATTTCTTCTTTGACTTCTCCTTTAAAAAAACATAAACTGCTTTGTCAACAAACGCTTTAGTAGAAGGATAATCAAACCTATTATCACCTTGTCTAATGAAATCCTTTATCTTCTTCAATAACTCATCATCAATCTTTATTACAGCCATTTTTAAAGTAACTATTAGTAACTAAAAGTAACTATAATATATAAAGGTTACGGTTTTAAAATTGACAGGAAGAATAACACAAGGGGGTGGGGAACATAACTAATAAGATAAAGGAAAAGTAATAAGTATTCCCCCTATTTTATTTTTAAAATTTTAATGAATTCAGTAATAAAGAAATCATTAATAAAAAAAAAATCAAAACTTACTAAATATTATAAAAATTGTTTTCCATTCATCTGTTGTAAGTGTTTCATCTCTTATTTTTCTTGCCCATTCTTTATCAAGAATATAATACTTATATCCGTGTGGTTTTCTTTTTCTTCCTAAAATTTGCTTTCTATACAATGCTTCTGCAACATTTTTTACTTCTGATTCATGCTTTGTTCCTTTCTTTAAGTTATCCAAATACAAGCTACCTTTACCAAAGAAGCCTTTTTCGTTTTTGTACAACTTAATTACTATAATCTTAGCAATTTTCTTGAAATCTGTTTCTTTTATTGCCATCTTATTTGTAAAAATGCCTCGCCGAACATTAAAACAAGATTATTTTTGAGTATTTAAATTTTTTGGTCTTAATAGTGACCTCTAAGGGCCATAAAAGCGAAAAGTATTTAAATAAGAGCATACTTATAAGTAAATATAATTAAGTTTAATCAAAAAAAAAAAAAAAGAGGCACAAAATGGAAGAATCTATTTTTTTAAAACTAGAAGGCAATACAGCAAAAAATAAAATCTGGGATTTTCTAGTTACTTACCAGGATTATGATTACAGCTTGAAAGAAATCTCAGAGCTGTCTAAAGTAGGTTACACTAGATTAAAAGAATTGTTTAAAGAGTTTGTAAAAAAAAATATTGTAATACAAACCAGAAAAATAGGAAATGCTAAATTATACAAGCTAAATAAAAAAAATCCAATAGTTACAAAATTCATAGAATATTATTGGACTGTCGTAGATACATATTTAGATAAACAAGAAAAGAAAGAAAGCAATTATACTGGTAGAGTTAGTTTAGGAGCTGTTAGTGCTAGAAATATTTAAAAAAAAAAAATATCACAAGGGGTTGGGGAACATAACTAATAAGATAAAGGAAAAGTAATACGTATACGCCCTGTTTTATTTTTAAAATTCTCGTTAACTCAGTAATAAAGAAATCATTAATAAAAATCAATTAATAAATAAAAATATTAAAAATAAAATTAAGCCCAAACCTCTATCTTGCTTGTTATTTCCTTATCCAATAAAGCGCTTCCAATTCCTTGGCCAATATAATAAAAAGGTTTGCTTAAAGCTGTGCTTAACATATCAAAAAAACCTTTCTTTTCTTCATACTTTACAAAACTGACAGAAGTATTTAACCTTCGTTCTAAATATTGTTTTACTTCATCCTCTCCACCTAATCCATCTATTAAACCAAGCTCTTTTGCTTGTACACCAGTATAGAACAACCCAGTTGCAATCTCTTTAACATTATTCTTTGGAATTTTTCTATTTGCAGCAACCTCATCAATAAAATAATTATGGATAATATCTATCTCTTTTTGAAATAAATTTCTTTCTTCATCTGTCAGTTTTCTGTAAGGACTTCCCATATCCTTATATTTTCCACCAACTAATCTTTCATAAGTAACATTATATTTATTTAACAATCCAGAAAATTCTAGGTAACCGCTTAAAACTCCAATAGAGCCTGTAATTGACATTCTGTTAGCAATGATATGCTCAGTAGCAGATGCTATCCAATAAGCTCCAGATGCACCAACTTCCCTAATCCAAGCAACTGTTGGTTTTTTTAGTTTTTTAATTCTTAAAGCAACCTCATCAGAAGCAACTGCACTACCTCCTCCTGAATCTATTTCAAAAACAATTGCCTTAACATTTGGATTTTTATCTGCCCTATCAATCAACTTAATAATTTCACCTGAAGAAGTAAAATCTTGGCTAAAAATACTTGAGCTTTCTTCTGTAACAATTGTGCCTTTTATAGGTATTAAAGCAACATTACCTGTCAAAGCAGAAACATCTCCTCCGAAAAATAAAGATAGTATTCCTGCTATTAAAATAGAAAAAAAAAATAAAACTATTAAAACAATTAATACAAAAATCCATGCTTTACCCTTTTTGTTCATCTGTATATCTCCTTCCAAGATTCATCTTCCTTAAAAACCTTTCTCTTTTCAGATTCTTTGCCTTCAAAATATGATCTAAATATAAAAAGATGCTCCCAAACTGAGATTACAAAATTAAAGAATATAACCAATAAGGTTACTGAAATAACAATAAACAAATTTTGAGCCTTATTTCCTATCCTGCCCAAAGGAGTTCTTATTACAACAAATATAAACCAAACAACTATAAACAGCATCCATGTAATAATAGTGTGGCCAATGTGTGTCTTTACATAATGAAAGTCTTTTTTTATGGTTTTTAAAGCACCCTCTTCCTCAAAAGTCATTACAGGGTAAATAAATACAAGCCTCATTAACATATATGCTACATAAATAAACACCAATAGTAAAAATATTGCTACTATAATCCAGGGAGTCATCAATATGAATGAATTTGTTTTTGAGGCAAGAACGTAAAACAATACCGCTATTGTTATAAGAGGAGCATATACTAAAAAAAAAGATATGACATGAATCAATAATGAGGTTGAATAATATTTTTTTGCAAAAAGGTAACCTTCATGCAAAGATGTTTTTTTTTTTAAAATAATGTCCTTTATCATACCGTACTTCATTGTTATAAAAAAAAGATCAATTACTATTACAAATAAAATATAGATTATTAAACTTAATGCACTTTTAATTGGATGGGTGCCTATTAAAAACTTTATTTGCTCATGTAAAACAACCTGATCATAAATCATAGCAGGGTTTTTAATCAATAAACCAAGTATTCCGCTCACTGCTAAGTATATAATAAACAATAAAAAAGATGACAATAGCATAATCACGTTTGGAACAAAAAGAACCATGTTTTTTACTAATAACTTCCAACTACTAATAAATAAATGTTGATATTTAACTTTCTTCATATAGTAATCATTTGATTATTTTGCTTTAAATACTTTTTTATTCATAAAAGAATAGATACAATAAATCAATAATCAAGATTATTAAAAAAAACAACAACAACAACAACACAAGGGGTGGAGAACATAAGTGATGAGATAAAGAAATGATAACTGTATTCCCCCTATTTTATTTGTATTAGTGAATTCAATGCACGAGAAAATCCAAAGGATTTTCTGTGCCCTGAAAATTGAAGATTTTCATGGAAAAATAAATAATCATTATAAAAAATCAATAATAAATAAAAAAATTAAAAATTAAAAATTAAAAAAAAATATTAACAAAAATTAAAACAAAAGACTTATAAATACATATTTATTCATACCTTTTTAATGAGTCGAAAAAAAGAAGAACTAGCAAGGCAAGAAGAAATCCAAAAACAGATTTCTAGGATAAAAATACCTCGCAACAACCAGGTATTTGGAATTCTTGAGCAAAGATTAGGAGCATCCAGAAACAGGGTTCGTTGCCTTGATGGTAAAACTAGGGTTTGCAGAATTCCTGGAAGATTAAAAAGAAAACTCTGGGTAAGAGAAGGAGACGTAATTATTGTAGAACCATGGGAATTCTCTGGAGATGAAAAAGGAGACGTTATCTATAAATACACAAAAGCCCAGATAGAATTCTTAAAAAGAAAAGGTTATTTGGATAAGATGCAGGAGTTTGA
>CAYXTQ010000091.1:0-3977 GCA_964467845.1 uncultured Methanosarcinales archaeon
TATTGGAATAATTCTCTCTGCTGTAAGTCCAAATAATACTAAAGAAAATATAACACCTATAAAAAAAGCCTTAATCAACCTATTTTTAAAATTTTTCCCTACCAATTGAACAATAAAAAATAAAAAAATCATTAAACCACTAAATAAAAATACCTTTAGTCCCAAGTCATTATGAACCTGTATTGCTAATACAATACCAATTATTATTGAATATTTAACCCAATCCTTGCTTTTAAAAGATTTTATTAAAAACAATAAAACTAAAGGAACAAACACATATGCGGTTAAAGTAGACAATGCAGTTTCAGCTGTTTTTCTTATAACATAACCATTTAACATATAAACCAGGGCAGAAATAAAAGCAACTTTTCTATCTTTTAACAAATAATTCATTAAAAAATACATAAATAAACCAGCAAGAAATATATCTAACATATGATGGATATTTATTGCAAAGGCAACAGGAAAAAGTAAGGTTAAATAATGAATAATTGAAAAAAATATTGAGCTTATGGGCTTCATTAGAAGAGGGGTTCCACTAAAATAATAAGGATTCCATAAAGGTAAAAAATCATGATACTTCAAAATAGATTCTTTATATATAGTTAAACTCGGAAAATAAGCGGTAGTATCATCCCTTGCAGGTAAAACACTAAAACTTAGTCTTTCATGTAAGAAAAATATACTAATAATTAAAATCAATACTACATAAGGAATATGTTTTTTTATCCCACCCCAATTTTTCATGGTTTTATAGAAAAAAATATGTTTATTTAAATGTTTTGGATAATTACAATGAATTTTTGAAAGCTTTTTCAAAATTATTCACAGTTTTTTTCCAATTGAATTCTTTTGCAGTCTTAAGTCCATTCTTAATAATTTTCTCTCTAATATATTTATCATTAATAACCCTCAATATAGCTTCTGCTAACTTATCGGGCCTTCTTGGCGGAACAACCAAAGAATTTTCTTCATTGAATGCGTAATCCTCAGTTCCATATCTTGTTGTGACAATTGGTGTTCCACAAGCCATTGCCTCTAATGGTAGTAACGGAAAACTCTCATACCAAGATGGGTTTACTACAACATCAGCAGAATTATATAAATCAACTAAACTTCCATCATCAATATTTTTCATAAATTTATATTTTACTGGTGATTTTAATTTCAAGTCTTCTACACCATAGAGTACAAGTTCAACATCTTTTCTTTTTTTATTAATGATACTCATAGCTTCAAACAAATCTAAAAGGCCTTTCCATCTTTTAGCCTTACCTAATGCAACAACCCTCTTGATTCCTTTCTCTTTTTCGAATATTTTATCTATTTTTTCTTTTACTCTAAATATGTTAGTATCTATAGCAGCAGTTATAACAGCAGAATCCCTTTTAATTTTCTCTTTGATCATATTTCTTACCCAAGTTGAACTTGAAATTATATTCAAAGGAAGTTTATAAGTATGTTTGATTAAAGGTCTTAAAGGCAGTTTTACTAATGAATCAAAAAAATATGGTTCATAGTGCTGAACATGATAGAATTTTTTTCCTTTACCATTCCAATGAACAGGGTATGCAGTTAAAGAAAATGTAGCTACACTCACATCAGCTTCTTCCATTATTTTAGCCAATGAGAATATTCCAAGCAGGGAAGAGTTCCTTCCATAATTTATTCTCTGCGGAACATACTTGACTTTTGCCCTTAGAGGAAACCAACTATGGTCTCCATATACTGAAGAAACAACAACCTCATGGCCCCTATCAATTAACCCATTAATGATATTAAATATTACTCTTGTTCCACCAGTACAATTAGTATGCCATATTGCATAATTTATTTTCATAAAACGCCCTCGCTTCTACAATAGCATGATCCATATTAATATATTTCCACGCACCACCCCTCCCCAACAACAAAATATTATTTTTTCTTAATATACTATTAATCTTACCTAATACTTTTTCCATCCCAATAGTCGGTATTGGGTAAGTGCATTTGTATTTGTGAATGTCAACAACACCAATATCTTTTTCTGAGTTGATTATCTTGTTTTTAATCAAGTCCTTGACAACCTGTTTCTTGATATGGTTTTCATTTTGTTTACCTTTGACTGTAACTTCTGCAACCACACAGGGCAGGAAATCTGTATCAAAATTATCCATAAAAGTCAGTCTGTAAAATATCTCATTGCCATCAAAGTACACCCAATTGCAGAATTGATAATCACAAAATTTTGTTTTCAAGCCGACCACAATAAAATAGGTATCGTTATACTTCAGTTCCTTGTAATTATTTTTCAAACCTTTTATATCGACCATCTTTAACAATTCAATTAATGGAATCGTTGATACGATTAAATCAGCAGTTGTATACCCTCCATTATAGTAAATTGTCCATTTATTGCTGTCTCTTATTAATTTATAAACCCCAGCATCAAGAAGTATTTTATCTCTTATTGGTTCAGCCAAAGTTTTTGTTAATTCACCTATGCCTCCTTTTGGATAAATAAATTTTGCTTGATATTCCTTACCTACCGTCTCTTCTCCAAAAGCACTTTCTATTATAGTTTTTAGCGGAACTAAGCTTATTCTGTTGTTCACCAATTTCATAGATATCTCATTTAAAGAACAACTCCATATTTTTTTGCTGTATGGTATCATAAAACACTTTGCTATACCGTACCCTAAACCGTTGTTTATCCATTCCAATAGGTGTTTGTATTTTTTCCTTTTGTTGTAAACCTTGATGTATCCCAACAAACAATCTATCTTTTCATCAATAGGTAGATTAAATAACCCATTTTCAAAAGGATAACCTAAAGCATAATTCTTACCTTTACTTTGATGACATATCTTAGCATGCCTATTCCGAGATTCATACTGTAAAGGTAGGGTACGATAATATCTCATTATCTCTTTGTTTTTTGAATACATTGCATGAACTCCAAAATCCCACCTCCATTTTTTTGTTTTCATAGTTCTACATAGGCCCCCCACTTCTGTTTCTTTCTCTAAGATAATAAATTCTTTTCTGTTTTTATTTAATTCTCTGCCTAATTGCAGTCCACTTATTCCTGCACCTAAAACTACAATTTTCATTTTAAATTGTTGTAAATTCATATTTTATTAATCTTTTCATTATTTTATTAAGTTCCATTAAAAAAACTAATAGTACAATAATAAAAACACACAAAAACCTTGTAATAATAGTTATTGAAATTGTAAACTCAATAGGTAACCCAGATAACGAATAACCATAAGCCCATATAGCATCCCTAACACCCAAGCCGCCAGGTATAAAACTTATTAAACCTAGTATAAAACCTACACTACCTGAACCTAAAACTAACCATAAGTTTATTATATTACCTGATGCCTTAAAAATAAAAAAAACAGTTAGAGACGCAAAAAACCAGTTAAGGAAAGTTAATATAACATTTTTTATCAATTTTTTAATTCTAAATGAAGCTAAGAAATTATCTAAATAATTTTGGAAGAATTCTTTTTTTTTCCTTAGTAAATAAATTACCAATAAAGCAATAAAACCAGTTATAAAAATAACAATAACACCCTTAAAACCTATTATCCCTTTAAATTTATTAAATAAAATTCTTCCGATTGATAAAAAAAATATGATTGATATGGCAAAAGTAATTAAAATATCATAAATTATTTCTAGACTTATACCTGAAGAGGATTTTGATAGTGCCACTTTTTTCTGTTTTAGCAAACCGATTTTAGCTAATACACCTAATCCTTGAATTGCAGAACCGTAATTTAATAAAATGCCATATACATATACTTTAAAAACTTCAAAATAACTTAAGTTACTTGAAATTAACCCTCTTAATCTATATGCCCCAGAAAATAATACCATAAACCACATAAAAATTGCTATAAAAACATAGAGAGGATTTAATCCAATCATTATATTGAATAATTCCTTAAATCCTGCTTTTTTGATTAGAAAAAAAATTATAA
>CAYXTQ010000092.1:0-3894 GCA_964467845.1 uncultured Methanosarcinales archaeon
CTAAAACATGAGGTTTTGGATGCCATTAAATATCCTGATAATACAGATAAAAGGCACGAGAAATATTATGTGAAAAAAAGATTTGATATGGGCACTATTGAAGCTGTTACGAGAAAACAGAAAAATATATAAACATAATCACAGTATATTGGCTATAAGATGGAAATAAGCTATGATAAAGAAGCTGATGCAATGTATATAGAATTTAGAAAAGGTGATTTTGCTAAAAATAAAAAGATAGATGACTTTACAATAATTGATTTAGATAAAAAAGGGAATATATTGGGTATAGAACTTCTTAATGTTAGTAAAAGAATACCCATTGAATCTCTTTCTGAAGTTAATGTTAAGAATTTACTTCCTATAGCAAAATAGAGATTACAGAAGTTATTAAGTAAAAATAAAAAAAAATGCTCTGAATGTAATGGAAAGATGAAAGAGTTAGTAGCTAAAACCCCCGAAGGTATTGAATACAATTATTTTAAATGTGAAAAATGTGGTGAAGAAATAGTTGATATGAAACAATTACATGACGTTGCTCAGAAATATAGAGAAATGAAGAGATTTAATGCTAAGATTTCTAAATGGGGTATGAGTCTAGGCTTAAGGATTCCTAAAGAACTAGTTAAAAAATATAATTTGAAAGATAGCAAAGAAGTTATAATAATTCCTGAAGAGAAAGGGTTAAAGATAATTCCTGCTTAAAATATTTGAAAATACTATTCTAAAATAGTCAAAAAACCTTTTAAACTGATTGATAATAAAAATAAAAGTAAAATGGAATTTAAGATAGAGAAGAGTATAAATCCTAATTTGGAAAAATATGATAAACATGATTTGGGTTTAGCTTATGAGTTTTCTAAAAAAATATACCAAGAGTTTAAAGATTTAGTCAAAGCAGTAGTTGTGTTTGGAAGCTCTGTTAGAGGAAAAAATGTAAAGGGAGATATAGATATTTTAATTGTAATTGATGATTTAAGCATTAAATTAAGCCCAGAGGTTATAGAAGCATACAGGGTTATAACTGAAAAAACAATGTTAAAAGTGTCTAAGAGGTTGCATATTACAACTCTAAAATTCACAACATTCTGGGAGCATGTTAGGGCAGGAGATCCGATTGCTATAAACATATTAAGGGATGGTGTCGCATTAATTGATGTTGGTTTTATTGAGCCATTACAAGCCTTATTAAAACAAGGAAGGATAAGGCCGACAAAGGAAAGTGTTTGGACATATTTTTCTAGGGCACCAGCTACTTTGGCTAATTCAAAATGGCATTTATTACAGGCTACTTTAGATTTATACTGGGGAGTTATAGATGCTAGTCATGCTGTTTTAATGAGTTTAAATGTAATTCCACCAAGTCCAAGCCATGTTGCTGATTTATTAGAAGAAAAGTTGGTTAAAAAGAAACTTTTGCCAAAAAAATATGCTAGTACAATGAGACATTTTTATAAACTTTCCAGGATGATACTGCACAGGGAGATTAAGGAGATAAAAGGAGAAGAATACGAAACTTATTACAAGGAAGCAAAGGAGTTTGTTGATTATATGAAGAGGTTTATTGAAGAAAAAAAATGATTAAATAAAAAGGTTTTAATAGTTCTGTTTCTAAATCAATAAAAAGGATATCATTATAAAAAAAAAAAAAAATCATTATCAAACATCAATACAAAAAAAAAAAACAATGGGGTGCACAAACACAGTAGGCAAACATAGTTTGTCTTAACCATGGAATTGCACAAATATTTTTTTTTTAAATTTTTTATAATTCAATGATTTTATTAAAAAATAAAAATAATAAAAACTGGAACGAGTGCAGAAATAATTGTGAAGATTTTAATATAACACCTAATGATAAATTAAATATTGATTAAAATGTCCTTTGAAAACGAAAAAAAAAATTTTTTAAACAAATTAGATAAAAGCAAGAAGAAAAGTATTGATACAAAAATAAAAAAAATTGTTGATTTGATTAATTCTTTGCCTAATTATTATACTACAAGTTCTTGTTCAGGAAGGATTGTTTTGTTAAAGCAAAAATCTTATAAAAAAAAAGAATCAAAATGGTTGTTTGTCAGCCATAATTTAGTTAATTTTAACCAAATAAAAAAAAATCTTAAAAAATTACCAAAAGAAGAGGTTTGGTTTAAGCAAGAGCCATTAATAATGCATGTTTGCTGTAAAAAAATTGAGGATGCTAAAATATTTCTTAGTATAGTAAGGCAGTTATTTAAGAGAACAGGAATTATAAGTATGGGGAAAAAAATAACAATAGAGGTAATGGGTAATGAGCACCTTGATACTGTTATTGCTAAGAATAATAAATTATTAGTTACAGAAGATTACTTAAAGGTTTTAGTAGAAGAGGCCAATAAGAAGTTAGAGAAAAATTTTAGGAATATAGAAAGGTTTTATATTTCTTTTAAAGAGAATTCAATAAACAAATAATAAAAAAAAATTAAAATCAATTTAAAAAATTTTAAAAAAAAAAAAAAATTACCTTCTTAAGAGTACAATTAGCAATGCAATCACTATTATAATTACTATAATGTTCACTAATACTAATAGTAAGACGTATTCTGTTGTTTCTGTGAATTTTTTCTCTTCTTGAATAGGAGGAGTTACTTTTTCCTCTTCTTCCTTTACTGGAGGAGTTACTATTTCTACTTCTTCTTCCTCTTCTTCTTCCTCCTTAACTACTGGAGGAGTTATTACTGGCTTACAATCTTTTACTTCTAAGTTAACTCTCTGTAAATCTTCTAGATTATCTTCATCATAATAAGCCCTAACTTCAATAGTATATGTTCCTGCTTTTGCTGTGTCTGGTATATTTAGATCAAAGGTTTTTGTATATTCGTTATCATCATCTTCTGGGTCTTCGCTAAGTTCAATGTTTTTTTCAGTTAAGTCTATTCCTAAAGCAGTGCTTTTAACTGTGATAACAACCTCATCTTCTTGTTTTGAGCCAATATTAATGACTGTTACATCCAAGTCAGTTGTTCTTGTACATTCAACTGTTTCTTGGATTAATGCTGCCTTTCTGATTTTTAGTGCATGATTCTCTTTTTCTACCTCTAGGTCTAGCGTCTTTGTAACTTTATGTTCGTTGCCGTCTTCATCTTCTCCTTCTACTTCAATTATTACCTCATAATTTCCTTCATCTACTTTTAATGGAACATCAAACTCAAGAGAAAATGTTTTATCCTTGCCTGGACTTAGGTCAAAATCCTCGCTTTCTTCTTCTAGGTCTTCACCATCATCAATATCTAATATAGTTACCTTGATTGTTATATCTTCTATATCAGGACCGTCGCTTGGGAATGCATTCTTAACCTCTACATCAAATTTAAGATGTGACTGAGGTTTTGCTTTTTCTCCTATTTTATAGTTCTCTTCCTTATCTGCTAGGTTGCTGTCTGTTTTGTCATCAACCTTTACATCCAAATCAGTAATTCTTAATCTGCCAAGAACGTTTGCCTTTAAGTTAAATGTTTTGTTCAATTCATCACTTGTGAATTTGATTGGTACAGTTAAGACTCCAACAGACTGGTCTATTGGTATGTATATCTTAACTTGTGAATTATATAAACTTCCTGCTGTTAAAGTTGATGGTTTGCTTGTAAAGTTTATATTGTATTTGTCATAAGTTGAATCCCATATAAGGTTAATATTATGCAAGTCTAGATTACCATTATTAGTTATTGTGAATGATTTTAGAGTTGTTGTAGTGTTTAGGTCTACATTTCCAAAGTCTATATCAGCTATGCTTATACTTGGGTTTTGTGATTGTACTGTTATACTAATAGTATCGTTTGCTGTTAAAGAACCATCACTTGCTTGTACAGTACATGAAGCACTTCCTGTATAGCTTGTTGCAGCAGTCATTGTTAA
>CAYXTQ010000093.1:0-3893 GCA_964467845.1 uncultured Methanosarcinales archaeon
AAGATTTTGGAAAAAGAAATCTTATTACCTATAATATTATCTATAACCTAAAAAGCATGGCTTCATCAATAAAACACATATCTCGTGTTGTGATGAGCACAACTATCTGATTATTACATTATTGTTGCCTTTTATTACTTTTCCTATCTCTATAGAATCTGGTATTTTTTTTGCAATTACAACTAAACCAATACCCATATTAAATGTCCTGAACATTTCTTTATCATCTATATTGGCTAATTTCTGAATTTGTTTGAAAATATTGGGAATTTTCCATGATTTTTTATTAATTAATGCAGAGCATCCTTTTGGCAATATCCTTGGAATATTATCATAAAACCCTCCGCCAGTAATATGTGCCATACCTTTTATTTGATTTAAATAGGGTTTAACCTCTTTAAGATAACTTTTATGAGGTATCATTAATGTTTTTATGTCAAGTTTATAATTCTCTAATAGTTTATTAACAAGGCTATACCCATTTGTATGCAATCCGGAACTTTTTAACCCATATATTTTATCCCCTATCTTAATATTTTTTCCTCTTATAATTTTATCTTTATCCACAACACCGACCATTATTCCAACCAAATCATAATGATTTTTTTTATACATCCCAGGCATCTCTGCTATCTCTCCACCAATCAAAGCAACATTATTCTGCTTACAGGCCTTTGTAAAACCCTTCATTATTTCTACAATAGTACTAGGGTTAATTTTACCGGTTGCAATATAGTCCAAAAAAAATAAAGGTGTAGCACCTTGAACCAAAACATCATTAACACAATGATTTACTAAATCAATGCCAACAGTATCATGTTTATTAGTTCTAAAAGCCAGCTTTAACTTTGTGCCAACACCATCTGTAGTACTCACTAAAACCTGCTTTTTATTTATTTGGTATAAACTTCCAAATAAACCTATGTCTGCCAAAACATTTTTGTTAAATGTTTTTTTAACCATAGTCTTAATTTTTTCTACTGCTTCATTTGCCTTGTCTATATTAACTCCGGCTTTTGCATATGTTATTTTTTTTGTCATTTTTATTTTTTTTATTATTGTTTTTTTTTTTTTTTTATTCCCACTCCATTGTCCCAGGAGGCTTTTGAGTTATATCATAAACAACCCTATTAATAACTTTCTCTTTTTGCATTATTTTGTCAGCCATTTTAAACAATAATTCATACTCAAGTTTTGCCCAATCACAAGTCATTGCATCTAAGCTGGTTACAGCTCTTATTGCTATTACATTTGCCCAGCCGGTTGGTTCATTTGTTATATCATAAACAACCCGGTTAATGCCTTTAATCTTATTAATTATTTCATTGCTTACATATTCAAGAACATCATAAGGAATCTTAGCTATCCTGTTGTTCTTTATTATCCTTAGACACAAGGGATTTTCATAAGTTCTACTATCTCCCATAACCCCGACAGATTTTACAGGCAGGAAAATTGTTTTTAGAACATCATATTTTATATTATATTCTTTTAATATTTTTTTTACAAGTTCATTTGCCTTGTTCACTAACACTAATCTTTCACTGGTGTTACTACCAACGATATTATCCCTTTCAATTGGATTTTCAAATTCTCTTACAGGAACTAAAACAGGAAATCCCATCCAGAGTTTATAATACCATTTTGTTTTCCCTAACATCTCTGTTATCAAAAAATCAATCTCCTTGTATAATTCTATCTTTCTCTCTGTAATCTCTCCCAAAATCCTGACACCTAATCCGGGTCCTGGAAACGGGTGCCTTCCAACAATTTGTTTTGGAAGCCTAAGTTTTTTGCCTATTTCCCTAACCTCATCCTTATAGAAATCCTTTAATGGCTCAACTAGTGTAAGCTTTAACCATTTTGGTAATATAACATTATGGTGACTCTTGATTTTATCTGCTTTGTCTGACGGCTGTGCTGTCTCAATCCTGTCCGGATAAATAGTGCCTTGCCCCAAAAAATTTATTTTGTATTTTTTGGAAAGTGATTTGGCATTCTTCTGGAATATGTCAAAAAAAGTTTCACTAATTGCCTTTCTCTTTTCCTCCGGGTCAATAATTCCTTTTAAGTTTTTTAGAAATATTTTCCTTGCATCAATTATAAGAAAATTTTTTATTTTTTGTTTTCTGAAAATATTAACCACATTCTCAACTTCATTATGCCTTATTAAACCGTTGTCAACAAAAACATAGTAAACCTTGTCGCCTAATGCTTTATACAATAAAATAGCAGCAATCGTACTATCCACCCCGCCTGAAACAGCCATTAGAACCCTGTTATTTCCCACCTCTTTTTTTATCTGCTCAATAAGTTTATTTACTAAATTGCCTGGCTTCCATCTTGGCCTTAATTTGCAAATTTTAAAAACAAAATTCCTCAAAATATCCTGGCCGTGCTTTGTATGTGTAACCTCTGGATGAAATTGCGTTGAAAATATTTTTTGATTTCTATCTGCCATTGCACCAACTTTGCAATGTTTTGTAGAAGATAATATTTTAAAGCCAGGGGGTATTTTTTCTATAGAATCGCCATGTGACATCCAGACTATTTCTTTATCATTTAGATCCTTGAATAAATCCTTTTTATCTTTAATATACAATTCTGTTTTCCCATACTCTTTAGTAGGTATGGGAATAACCCTTCCTCCTAAATAATGTGCTATAAGTTGATGTCCATAGCAAATTCCCAATATTGGAATATTCTTCTTAAAAATCTCAGGATTAAACTTTGGTGCTCTAACACTATACACGCTGCTTGGTCCTCCTGAAAGAATTATTCCCCTCACATCTTTGAAATTTGTTGTTGTTGGTGCTGAAATCTCAGAATAAACATTAAGAGCCCTAATCCTACGAGCAATTAAATGACAATACTGCCCCCCAAAATCTAGGACTAATATTTTATCCATATAACAGGTTAAGCATTACTATTTATTAAGTTTTTGGTTTTTCCACTTTATAATTTTTTTTTTTTTTTTTTTTATTTTGATATTTTATCAAAACAAAGCTTTCTGAAATCGCTTGTTTCATCAATCTTTTCGCAAAGCTCTATTTTTTTTATTTTTGTTGCAAAATAATAATAGCAAAATGGCTTAGTTTTCTCTGCTTTTTCACATAATCTGATGTCATTTAAGAATTGTGCCATGTTACTATAGCACCATCCTTTATTATATGTCCCTGTAGTTTTAATCTTTTCACATATGCTCGGATCTTTATTTACAATAGCAAATTTATTATAACAATCAAAAACAGAATCTCCCACATCAACTACCTCGCAATAAGACATATTATTATTTTTAATTGCATAATCTGTATAACACTCTGCCTTAAAATGCATAGCATATTCATAATCCAAACTGCCGAACTTATAACCTTTAGGTATTTCATCACAATAAGCAGTATCATTTAAGTACAATGCCATTTCTTTTATGCACTCTAATTTAGAATTACTAACTAACCTATTACATATCTCAGAATTTTTTTTTATTTTTGCAATATCTTTATAGCAATTAACTTTATATTTTTCCTCCTTACATAAATCCTCATTCTTTCCTTCAACTTCAACTGCATACTTATACTCACAGAACTGGTAGCTTTTTTCGATCTCAGCACATTCATTTAGATATTTCTCTTTATTTGTTTTGCATCCATTGCATAAAATTAACAATACTAGCAGTAATATAGCCACCCTTTTCATATTTCAACCTAATTGTTATATTGGTATAAAAAGGTTTCTTAAAATGTCAAAAATTTTTCACAATATGATAGTACATTGGCTTTACAGCCAATAGTTAAAAACTAGTGAAAAATTTTTGATCATACTAAAAAATCGCAAAGCAATTTTTGGTATCCTGAAAATGCTTGGCATTTTCATGATGCTCAAAAACCACCATA
>CAYXTQ010000094.1:0-884 GCA_964467845.1 uncultured Methanosarcinales archaeon
AAAAATCCCCGATAAGGGGATTTTGGGGTATTTCGTTTAATGTTCGGCGTATGCAAAGTTGCGTTAGCAATTTGCGAAAAAGTTTTCGAAAAAACTTTTTCCAGATATGCCGTGTTATCGGATGTAATTAAAAGTTTTTGTCCCGCAGAAATGCGGGACGATTATCTGGGGCTATTTTTTATTTCTAAGAACTTCTTCCATTTAGTTAATTTTTTCTTATGAATATTTATATTGTTTTTAAGACAATTTAAACATATTTCATTTTTTACGTTATTTAAAAGAAAATCTCGCCGAAGATCATTGTATTGATCCGAAAACCATAATTCACTAAATGATCTTTCTTTTGAATTCCCTATTATACCAGTTGATTTATGTAATTTATTTTCTGGATATATTTCACAACAAATTTTCATATTTCCTTCATAATCAATTGCGCTTGAAAAAAAAGGTAAAAAACAGAAAGAATTGTTGTCGTCTTTTTCCAATTCTTTTATTATTCCTCCTTTAGAGGTCAACATTTTTTTATAAGGAATATAAAAAATGGTTTCCATTTTTTGAGAAGAAATTTTAAGTTTTTTCCCAAAAGAGTCAGAAATATCAATTAAATCTTCTTTTTTGTTGATTTTTTTTAAAATGTCGGATATTAATATCTTACCTTTTTCCGCCGAATTAACAGCGTCATGAACTGAAACAATAAGAGAGGCTACGCCATGTTTTTCCAGTTTGTTATAGGTGTTTTCGTCTAAAAAATCACCATTCGTAAAAATAATGATTTTGGCTTTCGGTAATTTTTTAGTTATAAAATCTACATGATCAAAAAGACAATGGTCTAATAACGGTTCATTGTAATTATGAAGTGATAGCCAACCCTCATATTTAATTTC
>CAYXTQ010000094.1:894-3889 GCA_964467845.1 uncultured Methanosarcinales archaeon
TTCTTTTAAATCTTCTATTATTTTTACAAACAATTCCGGGGAGATGAATTTTTTAGTTTGCCCGCGTTTATACTTACTGTTTGGGCACCATGAACACCTTCTATTGCAATAAGTAGAAGTTTCCAGCTCAATAAACTCCGGTAATAAATCAGCTAAATTATTCAGTTTTTCTATTTTTTTCTTCATTTTATGTATTATTTATTTGCTCTAAACCATTTTTTATTATTTTTTCGATTTCTTTTTTAGTAAAGATTTTTTCTTTATATAAGCTAATTAATTCTGAAGCAACGCTTTTTCCAAAAATAGAAAAATTATCACTACCTATTGTAATCTTTACTCCTGCATTAAATAATTCTCGAACAGGATGGCTTGCTAGATTTTTAACTAAACCTAAAGATAAATTACTAAAGGGACAGACGTTAAAAATCGTTCCTCTTTTTACTAAAAATTCTACCACAGATAAATCATCTATAGCCCTTATACCATGCTGTACCGCATCTAGATTTAGTTGTTCTACGGCTTCCTTTACATCTAAAGCACTACCTAATTCTCCCACATGTGCTTTTAATTTAAGACTATATCTATCTGCTAATTTATATAAACCAATAAAATCTTTAATAGGAATGGCCCTTTCATTTCCGTAAAGATCAATACTACTAATAATATTTTTCTTCAAAGCTCGTTTTAAAAGCTCAAATGACCTTTGTGGACTAATTTCTCTATTTAAACCTGCTTCTATACAAACTTTTAATTTTTTAGAAACATATTTTTTTTCTTCGTTAATTGCCTCCAAATACTCTTCTACTGAAATGCCTATAAAAGACGGAATAGTAAGATCAAAGCTTATTTCTGTATAAATAACTCCCTCATTAATTAATCTTTGAAATGTGGAGCGAAGTAAAAAACGAATTGTATTAATATCTCTAATTAATGGATTTATTTCTTGTTTTAAATATAAATTAAAATTTTCAATATTTTTGAAATATTTGGGTGGCAATTGTAAATCCGGAGATAATTTTTGAAATACTTCAAATGGAGCTGAAGTAATACCATGGCAATGGAGATCTACTAGTGGAACATTAGCAAGAATATTTTCATTTCCCGTATCCAATGCCCTTTGAAGATCTTTAACCCATTTATAAATCATCTTACTATTTTGTTTAAAATTTTATATTCGTAAGGGCAGCCTAATTTAATTGAATTAGTAGAAATTCTAGGATCAGTGCTTTGTAAATTTTTATTTACATGAAAAGCTAAAGCCGGACATCCAAATTCTCTTGTAAAAGCATTCTTACTACGATTATCTAATATATTTTTTAGATTATTATTTTTTACATTACCTAAACTACAGGGTGCTCCCTCTAATAAAGCACATGAATAAACCTCGCCATCACACCTTATGAAAATTGTTTCTGTGTGATTTTTTTCACATCTCCAAGGTAAAGAAACCTTTTTTGAATAATCAACAGGCTCATATGCTTGTTCCCATGTAATGCCAAATTTGGGAGAATGTTTTTTAATCCAATTTATTACTTCTGCTTCAGTTTCTAGCCATTTGTCTGGTTTGACTACTTTGTCTATAATGTTTGAACCGCGGCCCGTTGGTGTTAGAAAATAAAAAGCTAAAGCACTCACCTTCAATTTTTTACACAGCTCTAACAAGGGAATGGCTTCATGAATATTGTCTTTATGTAAAACTGAATTTATTGTAGTGAAGATATCTCTTGCAACAAATAATTTTAGCATTTCAATAACTTTATTAAAATTGCCTTTAGTGCTTCTGAGCCAATCATGGGTTTTTGGTGTTGCACCATCCAAGTTAGTAGTAATTCTGTTAATTTCTTGGTCTAATAATTTTAGAATAATTTTTTTAGAAGCATTGCAATTAGTTGTGATACCAACCGACAAATTATAGTTTTTTGCTTCTCTTATAATCTTAAAAATATCTGCTCTCAATAATACCTCTCCACCAAATAAGTTAATAATGCCTTTGTTGAAAGTAATTTCAGCGAATTTTTTAATTAACTCTGCTATTTTATCAAAATTCATTTCAGCTATTTGTCTTTTGCCTGAAGAAAATACACAGTGTTTACATAACATGTTACATTTATTGGTTATATGCAAATCTAATTCTTTTAAGCACATAATTAACGTTTTAAGGGATTATTCTTTTTTAGTTCTTTTAGAAATTTTTGATATGATTCACTTCTTACAGGACAATAACCTGATACATAGTTATCTAGAAAATATTTTCTTAATTGTTTTACTTTTTTGAGTAATTTTTTTAAAGGTAAATCTCTAATGTTGCCAATATAAGATTTTGGTTCAATGGCATGTGTGTCAAACATAACTTCGCCATTGTAGCTTACCGCTAGACCATAATAAAATAAACAGCATACATATTTCCCTTTTTCTGTTTTTGTTAAAACCATTGGCGGGAAAATAAGGTGACCCTTTTTTTGATATTGCTTATAATCTATAGCTTTGCCAAAGTATAAAGAGTGTTGTTTTGCCTCACCAACAATAGCTAATGGCTGACAATCAAAAAATATATCATCTCCACAAAATTTTTTTATCTTGTCCATATTTTCAAAATTTTTTGGAGTGACAGTCATATGAATAAGTAACTGATAAATTTTGTAGTCCTTTTTTTCATATATTCTATTAGCATATAGTTTTCTTGCATACTCTATATTATTAGGCACTTTGGAAAGGTCGGCCTCTCCTCCGCACCACTCATTATATTCTTTTTCATCTAATGTATCTAAGCTTATTCCAATTGTTGTATTGTGCTTGTAAAGAAAGTCAACCATTTCTTTTGTAAGCTTACTTCCATTAGTTGCAATTATAGGTATCATGCCTGTGGCATCAATAAAGGCAATGAGTTCCTTTATGTTTTTATAAATTAATGGTTCTCCTTCTCCTAGAATAGAAACACTTTTTGCGCCCATCTTTTTTCCTTCTTTTATGATTTGAAATAATTCTTTTAGTGTTA
>CAYXTQ010000095.1:0-3670 GCA_964467845.1 uncultured Methanosarcinales archaeon
TAAAAAAAAAAAATTTAAAAAAAAAAAAAAAAAAAAGAAAAATTAGGGCTCGTCTATTTCTTCATCATAATATTCTGCGTCTTCTATTTCATCACCACTGTCTTCGTCAGCAAAATATTGCTCATCATCTTCATCATTTTCTTCCTCTTCATCACGCATTATCTCATCCCCTAATTTTAAGGGGAGAGTTGTACTTGTATAAATAGTTTTCTGTGGTTTAGAAGGAAAAAAAACAAAAAAAAAAGTAATTAATGTTGTCTTAAATTTGCCCTTCTGCTTGGTCTTATTTTTTCTGCGCCTTTTCCTTTTATTAAAAGACCCCTGCTTTTTCTTGATGCTGAAGTTAAGCCTCTAAATGCCCTTCTGGTGTGTTGTTTTTCTGCAATCCAGTTAATTCTTTTGTCAGATAATATTGAAGGATGTGCCTTATCTACTAATATAACCTCATACCAATAATTTTGTCCGTCTTCACCAACATAATAACTGTTTAGAACCTCTAAATTCTGGAATTTTGAAGCAGCCCTTCTCTCTGCAACAGTCTGGTAACTTATTCTTAAATTCTTTCTCCTGGACATACGTTTTGGTCTTCTTCCAGCCCTTATCTGAGGTCTTTGTCTTCCTCCACGGTCAACTCTTTGCCT
This sequence comes from uncultured Methanosarcinales archaeon, assembly GCA_964467845.1. Classification (GTDB taxonomy): domain Archaea; phylum Nanobdellota; class Nanobdellia; order Woesearchaeales; family CAYXTQ01; genus CAYXTQ01. The sequence continues at coordinate 642 of CAYXTQ010000095.1, forward strand.
TACTATTACAAAACCAGGCTTTGCCTTATAACCTAAAGAACGCGCCCTGTCAATCCTTGTTGGATGATCTATTCTTAGAGTAACAGGTTCTTTTCTCCATTGAATAATGCGTTGTTTCCAAATTTCTTTTAGATTTTCCCTTGGTTTTTTCCAAGCGTCTCTAACATATTTATAAAATCCCATTTTAAAGCCTCCATTTTTGATTCAGGTAAGCAACTACCTACATCTTTGTACTTTAGAATTAAGGTTTATTTAAAAAGGTTTTGAAATCCAGTTTTTAATTGTTCTACAAGTTGGAGGTAAAAATTGGTTTTTTCTTTAGGTAACTCTTTATATCTTTTAAAAACCCCATTAGGATCATATTCCATAATTGTTTTTCCAATTTCTCTAGGACCCATTAATCCTTCTACGTATTCTCTACCATAAACTAAGGTAGAACCGTCTTCTTGGTGTACTGTTTCCTCTATCCTAATTGAATGACCGCTTTGTAATTGAATAGTTTTATCTCCTTTTTCAAATGTTTCTATTATTGTTTTTAGGTTTATATCTGTTTGTAGGTCCATAATATCATTGAAAATACGTTTTTATTTTTAAATATTTACATTATCTAATAATAATAAAAAAAATAAAAAATTATTGTAATGTATAATATTCTTCTGGTTTAATTTTTTTCCAATGGAAAATTCCAACTTTTGCTTTAATTTTTCTATTAGCTTCTTCCCAATCTAAAATTATATCAACATCTTTAGCATTTGGTACTAACAAGATAGGTCTTGTAATCTCAACTTTTTCGTATCTAGGGTCAGTTCCGTCATAAGTTAACATTTTACCTAACAATGAAAAATCATATTCACATTTATTCATCATACTAACTATAGTTTCATTCGTTCTTAATCTTCTAGTTAAGTCATCAGAAGAATATCCTCCTAATAAATCGATAATATTTCCTCCGATTTTTTTCAAACCTTTTAATTGATGTTGTTTTGCATTTTTGTTTCTAAGAATCCTTCTTAACAAAAGGATATAGTCACAACCTGATTGTGATTTGTCGAAGAGTAAAGATGGGAGTTTTTCATAAAATCTTGAAGATTCAGGAACATCTACACTAACTAACTTATTAATAAAATCTTCTTTACTTGGCTGAATAGTATAAGGATGTTTTTCTAATTCCTTAAATAATATTTCAGCCATTTGTCTACTAATATTTGTCATATTTATCAAAAAATTAAGTCAACCTTTTAAATCTTTCTATTTATTACCACTACTTAATAGTATATAAAAAAATAAAAAATAATAATTACCCATTTTTAAGTATCAAAACATTTATAAGTAACCTATCTTCAACTTTGTTATATGTGGGGTAGATATTATTCAATTTTATTGTATATACTGGAAAAGGCAGGATTATTTAGAAGTTTAAAGACTTCTACTGTAAGTTTATCAAAAGAACTGAACTCAACACAGCAGACTATTTCTAGGAAATTGATTGAGATGGAAAAAAAAAGTTTGATTAAAAGAGAGTTAAAAGCTAATGGCTTAATCTTAAGTTTAGAAGATAAATCAAGAGATTATCTAAAAAAAAATTATAAAGTATTAAAGAAAAGTTTTGAAAAAAAAAAGAATGTTTTGAAAGGAAAGGTTAAGTCTGGGATTGGTGAAGGCAAGTATTATATGTCTTTGCCACAATATCACTCTCAGTTTAAATCTAAATTGGGGTTTAAACCTTATACAGGTACATTAAATATTAAATTAAAGGACAGAAGTCAATTGTTGGAGTTTATTAATAGCACGCAGTCAATTTTGATAAGCGGTTTTAAAACAAAAGACAGGACTTATGGTTCTATAAAATGTTATAAAGTTAAAATTAAGGATTTAGAAGGAGCAATAATTATTCCGGAAAGAGCAACACATCCAGAAGACATAATTGAGATAATAGCTCCTGTTTATTTAAGGGGTTATTATAATTTAAAAAATAATAATAGTTTAGAGGTGGAAAAATGAATAAAGGACCATTGCAAGTATTTTTTGGATCTGCATTATGGGGAACAGATGCTGTTTTCAGGACACAGCTAACTAAAGTTTTTAACTCAACAGCTATTGTTTTTTTTGAGCATGTTTTTGGAGCTTTTTTTTCATTGCCTTTAATGTTAAAAAACATTAAATTGTTCAGAAAAATGAATAAACTAGATTGGTTGTCTTTGTTTTATATTGCTCTTGGAGGAGGAGTTATTGCAACTATTTTTATAACACAATCATTTAGGTTAGCATTTCAGTTTGGAAATATTAATGTTCCTGTACTAATCCAGAAAATACAGCCTTTTTTTTGCATAATTGCTGCTTATATTTTATTGAAGGAAAGAATTAAGCCTTTATTTTGGTTATATGCTTTAATAGCACTTATAGGAGGTTATATTTTGTCTTTTGGATTTAAGATAGTTGAATTTTCTTTGTCAAATACTACTTTTGTTATAACTCTTTATGCAATTGGTGCAGCATTCTTCTGGGGAACATGCACTGTCGTCGGAAAAAGATTAGTTGGCAGATTAGGATTTAAGTTTACAACAGCAATAAGGTTAATAACTGGATTTTTAATACTGTTAATATTCATGCTTTTTACAAAATTTATAGATAGCTTTATGCTTTTGAACATTAAATTTATTTTATATTTTGTTTATATTGGCCTTATAACAGGATTTTTATCCTTAATTATATATTATATAGGAATGCTAAAAACAAAAGCACACATTGCAACAATAGCAGAATTAGGAATGCCAATTAGTGCTGTATTTTTTAACTGGCTATGGCTTAAAGAGACAGTAAGTTTTAATCATATAATTGGAGCCTTGCTTATATTTGGCAGTGTAGTAATGATGGGATTTATTGATAAGAAATAAAAAAAAAAAAATAAAAACTGGAACGAGTGCAGAAATAATTGTGAATGTTGTAGTTCAGCTAATGATTAATTAAATACTGAATTCAATAATCAATATCAATAATAAAAATACAATATTAAAAAAAAAACACTTAAT
>CAYXTQ010000096.1:0-3632 GCA_964467845.1 uncultured Methanosarcinales archaeon
TCTTGTGAGCTTCTCTAGCTTTTTGTTTAACATCTTCTCTAAGCAGGGTTTTTTCAACAACATCTGCATGTAACCTTAGATGTTCTTCTTTATTCATTCTTATAACATTTTCTGGACTATTATTTAATCTATTAAAATCAATATGATGCTTATGATCTCCTAAATTAGAAGTGTATCTTTTGATTTTGAGATTATATTTATCAGCGAGGATATGGGTAAAAACCCATTTATTCTTTTTTGTATCATAAATCATTTCATAATCTTTTATAGTTATTCTTCCTTCTATTTTAGATAACTTTCTGTTTAATGGCATTAGGCTTGTGTCTTCTTTTATACTAGATGCTTCAATATAATCTCCCTCTCTTAACATAAATCTATGGTCAGGAGTACAAATAATCTCTTCGTTATTGTCAAGAACTATTTTAATAACTTCAACATTTTCCTTTGTCCTTCTAGGATATTTTATCAAGCCAATTCCTATTGTTCCATCTTTATTAATAGTATAACAATAATTTCTTTTTCCTTTTTTGTCTTCTTCTACTAATTCTTTGAAGCTAAGATTTCTTCCGTCTACTAATGCAACTTTTGTATCTCCTGAAAAACAACCACCAGCACTATCTCCCTCAACAATATGAATTTCAGCTTTTGAAGGATCTCTAATAGAGCAATCAGCAAGTTTTCCAGGCAAAGAATGTGAATTTAAAGCGCCCTTTCTCCTTGTTAATTCACGAGCCTTTTTTGCTGCTTCTCTTGCCTTGGCAGCATTTATTGTTTTACCAATGATAATATTGGATATGCTTGGATTTTCCTCTAAAAATCTGGTTAATCCTTCATAAACAAGGCTGTCTACAATACCTTTAATCTCGCTATTTCCAAGCTTTGTTTTTGTTTGCCCTTCAAACTGTGGCTCTCTAAGTTGAACTGATATTACACAGGCAAGTCCTTCTCTAACATCCTCGCTGCTTAATTTGATATCTTTAATGTTATTTTTCTCTGCATAATTATTAAAAACCCTTGTTAATGCAGATTTAAAACCAGTAAGATGAGTTCCTCCTTCTATAGTGTTGATATTGTTGGCAAAAGAAAATATATTTTCAGTATAACCGTCATTATACTGCATTGCTATCTCTACATTTGTACTGTTTTTTTCCTTAACAAAATGAATAACTGCGTGCAGAGGATTTTTATTTTTATTAAGGTATTCAACAAACTCTTTAATACCTCCCTCATACTTAAATTCATTTTTTCTATTAGTTCTTTCATCTTCCAATGTTATTTTAAGCCCCTTATTCAAGAATGCTAGTTCCCTTAACCTGCTTGATAATGTCTCAAAGTGAAAATCTACAATAGAAAAAATTTCCTTATCAGGCATAAAAGTTATTTTTGTTCCTGTATGATCTGATTTACCAATTATTTTAAGATGTGTAACTGGTTTTCCCCTCTCATATTTTTGGCTATAAATATTATTATCCCTGCTGACCTCAACTTCCAGCCTTCTGGATAGAGCATTTGTAACAGAAATCCCTACACCATGTAATCCTCCTGCTACCCTGTAAGTTTTTCTAGTAAATTTTGCTCCTGCATGTAACCTTGTCAAGGCAATTTCAACTGCTGGTTTGTTGAATTTTGGATGTATATCAACAGGAATTCCCCTGCCATTGTCTATTACTGTTATTGTGTTGTCTGTATGTATTATGACATTTATTTCTGTGCAGAATCCAGCTAAGGCCTCATCAATTGAATTATCAATTGCCTCATAAACCAGATGATGCAATCCTCTAAGGCTGGTATCTCCAATATACATTGCAGGCCTTTTCCTTACTGCATCTAATCCTCCTAATACCTGAATGTCCTTTGCAGTATAGCTTTCCACTCCTTCTGTTGTTTTTTCTTGTTCCATTTTGTGTATAGTTTTAACTAAATTCCTGATTTTTTTATCAATAATTTTTTAGTGATTTTCTCGTCGAGATTTTAGCCTTAGAATAGAGATTACGAATACTCTTTAATTTATAAAGTTTTCGTTTCTAAAATGGCTTTATAAAGGCTATAAAGCAAGAATTTTGATGTTTTAAAAGGTCAGGTTTAATAATTAAATTTAAGTTAGAAAGTTTGATTTCGCATCTTCTCCCTGCGCTCATAAATAATTCTCTTTGTTAAATTAGCGAAATTTACGAAAGTATTTGGTGTTGTACCATCGCACAAAATAGCAACGAGGACATAATCTCCTACATCAATAATACCTGGTGGAATATGTTCAGAATAATAAGGATGTCCGATACTAAAATAATCAGTTTTATACAATCTTCGTGAATCCTCAGCAAGAAGTACTCTAAACTCTTTTATATTCTCTCCTTCTTTAATTACTGATTCAACTCTACCCTCAATATGTGAAATACCATCTACTCTGTATAATTTTATATAATCTTCAATTGTCATCATTTTAGTTTATATTCAATATGTGGTTTGTATTTAAATCTTTTCTTATATATCTTAATAAATTGTATCCATTCTAATTAAGAAATCAAAAAAAAAAAAGGAGAAGGCATTTAACCTTCTCCTTTACCCTTTCCATCACCTCGCTAGAGTTGATCATAAGCCTCTATCCAAATACCAAAACCTGCTCAGGTCTGTATTCGCATCTTCTTTACTGCAGCTTCTACATAAATAAGGATCGTGCAAAGAACTTTTTGTGATAACATTTCCGCAAATAAGGCATATGTTTCTTTTCATAACTCACCCTTTACCTAGTTCTATAATTGTATAATGCTCCGCAACTTGGGCATTTAAATGTATTTTTTTCCAGATGCTGCATTGATGTCATACAATTGCCACAATAAACATGGCTTTCTAAAAGTACCTCTTCCTGATCCAAGTCCATATAATCATTATTCATTTTAACCTGCGTCCTCATAACCCCTCATAAATGCTGCTTCCTCAGGAGTTAATTCATCCTCATCTACCATATTTTCCCTAAACTCTTCGGAATATATGCTTTCATCATCCATTATTTTTCTCATCCCCTTTTCTTTATTTTTTATGTTGTTATATTATAAAAACCTTTAAATATATATACTTATTCTATATACTATATATGATATATATCTAATATATGCATTTGTAGGGGTGGTCACTATGGAGTTTCGAAAACTAATAAGTTTTGGAAAAAGTTCGTATATCATTTCTTTGCCTAAAGCTTGGATTGAAAAAAATAAACTAAGAAAAGGGGATACAATTTACCTTAATGAAAACTTAGACGGATTACAGATAAACGCAAAAGAACAAAAACAAACAGAACAGGTAAGGGCAATTATTATTAATACAAAAGGAAAAGAATTAGCTCAAATACAAACAGAGATTGTTTCTTCTTATCTTGCAGGCTATAGTGTAATTGAAATTAGGGGAGAGGATATAGCAGACAATGCTCCAAAAATTAAAGCCATATTAAAAGAATTAGCAGGAATTGAATTAGTAGAAGAAACCTCTACTAAAATAGTAGCAAAGGATTTAATGAATATGGAGGAAATCTCAATTAAGGTTTTAATAAGAAGAACAGATTTAATTGTTAGAGGGATGATAGATGACCTAATAAAAAGTATTAATGAAGACCAGTATGAAAGCATATTTCAAAGGGA
>CAYXTQ010000097.1:0-3594 GCA_964467845.1 uncultured Methanosarcinales archaeon
TCAAAAACCACGGGTTTTTGACAAAATTACACCAATATTTTTTTTTTTTTAAATTTTAATGAAATTAATAATAATAATAAAAAAAAAAAAAAAAAAAAAAAAAAAAAAAACAGAAACAAGCGCACAAATAATTGTGAATGTTGTAGTGCAGTTAATGGCTAATTAAATATTGAAAATAAAAAAAAAAAATCAATAATCAAAATCATTATAAAATTAAAAATAATAATAACCTTATTCCTGAGTTTGTACTTTAGGTAATGGTATTGGTGGAGGTAAGTTCATATACTGGCTTAAGATTAAGGCCTGTATATTGCATTTTACAAGAACATTATTAAGTATGTCTGACATTATCTCTTTAGGTATCTTTTTGTCTTTATTCCACGATTTAATGATATCTTTTACTTTCTTTTCATCATCCATATAAATTACCTCTCCCAATAACTCTATCTTTCCTATTTCTGGCTTATAGATTGATAAGAATTCAAATGTAAACTTTAAGCTAGATTCTTTGCCAGAGCCTAAAGATAATTTATGTTCTTCTACCTTTTGAATGCTAACATTATTGCTTATGCTTATTTTTCCACTAATAGGTGTTTTCCTCTCTACATTCATTTTTGTAAAATTAAATCCAATTATTACCATATTTATCACCAATCAGAATGTTTAGATTAAGACTATTTAAAGTTTTCTACCAAGGAAATTTTATACAACAAGGATATTTATAAAGGCTATAATCAGCTTTTCCGTTAATAACAAATGTCTTTATTTTAGCACCTTTTAAATTTTTTTTTGCTTCTTTAAATGTTTTACCTGTCCTTGAAAAATCATCTACCAACAGTATTTTTTTTTTTTTATAAGAAAAACCAATTTTTTTTAATAGTTTAGGCTTTTTGTAAATTTCTTTATTTTTATCGTCTTTAAATTTTAGCCACAAAACTTTTAGGTCTAAATTAAGGTGTTTTGCAATTATTGCAGCAGGAATTAAACCGCCACTGCCAATAGCAACGACTAGGTCAAATTTAGAAAATTTAGTGTTTTTTATTTTTTTTACAATATCTTCAAAGTTTAGTTCTTTCATTGCTAATCATTATTAAAAATCAATAATCAAAAATTCATTATAAAAAATCAATTAATAATAATAAATAAATAAAAAATAATTAAGCAACTAGTTGCTTTACCTTCTTAGCAGTTCCCCATGCAATAAAAGCCATAATAGTGTTGCTAATTAACAAACCAACTACAATTCCTTTTACAACATTTACAGGCATTCCTGCTAGATAAATATCTGTTACCCATAGCCATGGCAGTTGTATAAAATATGCTAATAATACTGAAATTACAATATTAATTTTTTTGTAAAATAAGCCAACAAATGTTCCTAAAATTATGTTACCGACCATAATGTAAGGGTTATTTAGCGCAAAGGCAGTATACATTGAGCCAAATAAACCAGAGATTGCTCCTCCAAAAGGACCGTAAATCATTGCTGCCAAAAATATTAGATACTGGAAAAAATGCATTCTTACTCCAAAAATGTTTGTATTGAATAACCCCAATATGTTCGGGAATATTACTAAAAAAATTAATAAACTTAGGTTTTTCCAATTATATTCTATACCAAATATATTTTTATAGTTCATTTTCTACCACCCTAAATAATTGATAATTAACGATAAAATTTGTGCTAATATTTAAATTTTTGTAATTTAAAATAAAAAATTCAATAGAACAATAATCAATATTAAAAAAAAATGATTTTTGCTTTATCCTATTTTAGATAGCAAAAATCGTCTTATGTTGTTCCTTTAAGTATATATTAAAGGAAGAGAAGAAGATGAAAATTCCTATAAATAGAAGATAAAGGAATTTTCAGATTTTTTTTTTTTTTAAAATTTTTAAATAATTATAATAAAATAAAAAAAAAAATACAAAAATTTTAGAAAGATTTAAATAAAATCAAAAATTATTTTTTATTAATTATTAATTAAAATAAAAAAAAAAAAATATATAATAAGAATAGAAAATGATAAAGCATCCATGTAAACAGCCGGTTAGCGAATATATGTCCGGCAAGATGATTGAACCTTTAAAATTAGATGGGAATGAGTCTGTAAAGGATTTTATAAAAAATGTTTATGGATATTCCGGGTATAATGCTAGAAGATTAGCAGAAGCTTGCGATATCTTCTCAAGAATGATTGAGGATAAAACTACAATCTGTTTGACAATAGCTGGTGCTATGACTCCTATAGGAATGTCTGGACCAATCATAAAGTTGATGGAACTTGGCTTTATTGATTTTATAATCTCAACTGGTGCCAATTTATATCATGATTTACACAGACCATTTAACTATCCTGTTGTTCAGGGAGAAGTAATGGTAGATGATACCAAATTAAATAAATTAGGAATTGCTAGGATTTATGATACTTTCATAAGAGATAGTGAAACCTTATTGGCTACTGATATAACTGTTCTTGAAGCGGTTCATAATATAAAATTTAAAGAGCCCATTTCATCAGCAGAGTTACATAAAAGTATAGGGGAAATTGTGCTCAAAAAAGCACCATATCCAGAAAAATCAATGGTAGCACAAGCTGCAAAACTAAATGTTCCAATTTATACTTCTTCTCCTGGAGACAGTTCAATTGGAATGAATATTGCTCTACCACATATATTTGATCATAAAGTTTTAATTGATCCAATACTTGACCTAATAGAAACTACAGCTATAGTGAGGGCTGCAGAGAAGAATGGTGTAATAATCATAGGAGGAGGCTCTCCTAAAAATTTCTACCTACAAACACAGCCAACTTTATGGCAAATATTCTTAGATGAGAGTAAAGGAGGTCATGATTACTTTATACAACTAACAACAGATAGCCCACAATGGGGCGGGCTTTCAGGAGCAACTCCGCAAGAAGCTAAATCTTGGGGAAAACTTAAGGATGCAAAGAAAAATAATGCTGTTGTTTACTCATGTGCTTCAATCACTTTTCCGCTTCTTGCACAATATGTAAGAATGAGTAATAAACCTAGGAAATTAAAAGAATTATACAAAAAAAGAAATCAGGTTAAGAATGAGTTATTTAGGGAGTCTATCTTAAAAAACAAACAACTCTTGGAACGCATTAAAAAATTCATACCGCAAGAAAATTTTGACAGGATATACAAAAAATATTTTGAACCTCTTTTGGAAGAATATTCTAAAAAGAAGCATAAATAATTGGCAAGGCAATTGTTACATCACATATTAGATTAACATATTCTGCTTTTTTGTTTAATTTTCCCCAAGAAATACCTTCTTTTAGTTCTGCTCCACTACTTCCACCTGGTTCAGGCCTGTCCATTGTAATTTGTACTCCGTAAGATGCTCCTTTGCTGAACTGCATTGCCTGCTGTATATAATTTTTAGGAACACCACCACCTAAATAGATAACTCCTGCTTTTTTGCAAGTCCAGGCTATATCTAGTATCTCTTTTAAGTCATCAAATGCTTTTACATTACATGTTTTTCCTTTAGCCAAATTGCCCCACATCATTAAGCCAATGCCAGAATCTGCAATTCCTGGGCAGAAAACAGGTATTTTTTTT
>CAYXTQ010000098.1:0-3574 GCA_964467845.1 uncultured Methanosarcinales archaeon
AATTGTTATATAAAATCAGTTTATTATGGTAAAATTCATACCTGACATTCCTGGTGGCTAAATAATTTCCTGCTAATAAAAACAAAGTGACAAATAAGATTGACAGTATAGCATACAATAAAATCATAGACTGTTTAATAGAGACGCCTATGCTTTCAAATGGAATTAAAAAAGTATCTAATCCAACCTGCCAATTAAGTATTAATAAAGTTATAACAAGCAGCAATACCGCACCAAGAATAGCAGAGGTATTTTTTAAGAATATTTTTTTTATATTTGGTTTTAGAGTAGTAAATTTGTTTTTATCAAGTTCGTATTGAATATATTGGTGCACCATTTTTATTTTTAAATAATTAAAAGAAATTAATAAATCTTGTGTTTTATTATATAAACCAAAATAATATACTAGTATACGAAAATATAGAAAAATTTATATAGATAAAGGATATTGGTTATTGTAAATAGGTGATAGAATAATGATTTTTAATACTGATTATTATCATCCAATGGACAGGGATTATGAAAGCAAGGTTGTAGAAGATATTGGGGTTGGAGTTAAAGATATTGGAATGAGTGTTCCAATGGGTATAAGTGCAGGAGATGTTGCAGGAGTTAATGCAAAGATTAGGGCAGGTGCTGGTAATATTGAAATTCAATTTCCAGGAGTTGTTAGAGGCCAAAGACAAGCACAAACTCCTGAGATGTATGGCAAAGATCAAAGACAAGCTTTAGAGGAATTATCCAGAGCTAATGAAGTAAATTTTACAACACACGCTTCTTTTGGTATTGGTGGATTAGCAGGCCAAGATCAACAGGGTAATTTTAGTGATGAGCACAAAAAGATTGTAGTAGATGAGTTAAAGAGGGCTATTGAATTTGCTGCAGATACTGCAAAAGGAGGAAGTGTAGTAGTTCATAGCGGAGAATTTATGAGGCCTATTTCTGAGCAAGAATGGGCTGAAGGAGGTAAGATATTTAGACATTATAAGGAAGAGCCACAAAAAGCAGTTATTAGAGTTGTAGATGATAGAACTGGCAGAGTTATCCAAGATGTAAGAAAAAATCAGAGAATAGCTGTTGCAAGATGGATGAGGGCAGACCATGATTATGTTAGCCATTATCAATTTATTTCTGATCCTGAATACGTTGATTTATGCGGTAAGCAAATTTTTATAAAAAAAGGAGATTATGTTGATTTTGAAGGAAATAAAATAATAAATCCTTTAAGTGTTGAGCATGGAAGATTGCCTGCTTACAATAAGAATACTGGAAGATTCGAAGTAGAGATGAGAGGCTGGGATTATTTTGTCGAAGAAGCAAAAGAATGGAACAGGTTAGAAAATGAAAGAAGAAAAAGAGCAGGAGAACCATTTTTATCAGAAAAAGATATAATAACTCCAGAAGAACGTTACTTAAGAGCAACACTAGAAACAAGAGAAGGTTATTCTCGTGGTTGGGCTTTGCAATTTAGCAAAGAAGTTGGAGAAGCTTTAGATGGTTTAAAAAAATTAAGAGAGGCATTAAATTTTTATGAAAAATTAGAGAAAAATATTCCTGAAGATGAGAAATGGAAGATAATGAAAAGAGAATATCCTCAGATTTATTCTAGAGAAGCTATTGAGATGGTTCCACCAGAATTAAGAAAGCCTTCTGAAATACTAAAAGAGGCTGTAAGAAGGCAGGAAAAATATCTTTCTTATTATCATGAATCTGGATTAGCACAGGAAAAAGAAGCTAAAGATTCCAGAGAAACACAACAACATATCAAAAGCGCTTGGAAATACGCTTTAGACAGGAGTATGGATAGTTATGCTGAATCTGGAATGTATGCTTATGAGGAAACAAGAAAAAAAAAATTAGATAAGCCATTAACAATTACAATAGAGAACATTTTTCCAGAGGCATATGGTGCTCATCCACAGGAATTAAAGAATTTAGTTGAGGGTTCTAGAAAGGATATGACAGAGATGTTAAAAGCTAGAGGCGTTGGTAAAGAGGAAGCAGAAAAATTAGCTGCTCAGCATATAAAAGCAACACTAGATACAGGTCATTTGAATACATGGAGAAAGCATTTCCAAGGAAGTGATGAAGATTTTAAGAAATGGATGCTAAAAGAGGTAGAGGATTTGGCAAAAAATAATTTAATAGGAAATGTGCATTTATCAGACAATTATGGTTACCAAGACGATCATTTGGCTCCTGGACAGGGAACATGTCCTGTTAAGGAAATAGTCCAAGTTTTAAAGAAGCACGGTTATAATGGCCCAATGACTGTTGAGCCTGGAGCTGATGCAACTACTGACTTAGGAGATTTTCATGGATTAATGAAAACTTGGAGATATTTTGGCAGTCCAATTTATGGGTTTAGTGCTCCAAGTCCTCCATTTCCGAGCAGAAGATGGACAGATGTTCAGTATAGTTATTTTGGAAGAACATATCCGCCGTACTTTATATTTGGAGCTTATAGTCCAAGCAATGAATGGACTCTTTGGAGCCAGGTTCCGATGGAGTAAAAATTTTATTTCTTTAAATCAATAATAAAAATTCATTGAAAATCAAAATAAAAATTTCAAGATTAAAATAAAAATTTTAATCATTAAAAAATTATCAATAAAGAATTAATAGAGGAAAAACCAGCTCGCCATTTATTGATGAAATTGCGCATTTGGCGAGCCTGTTATTACAATTAAAAATTAAAATTTTTTTTTTATTGAATTCAGTGTAATATTTAATAAAAACAAAAACCAAAAGATTTATATTATGCTATCCTTATAATTAGTTTTATGGAAAAAAAGTTTGGTGAAATAAAAAAAAAATATTTTGAAGAAAATAAGAAGCTGTTGAAAGAAGGCAAATTGCCTTTAAGAGAGACTTCTCATGGATTTTGGGGAAGTGCTGTTTTAAGTGAGGTTTTTGCTCTTTTTAAAAAAATTAATCTTGGAAAATATAAAAACTTCATAGATATTGGTAGTGGTGATGGAAGAGTTGCTTTAGTTGCTAGTTTGTTTACAAATGCTACTGGAGTTGAGATTGATAAAGAACTGCATGATAAAGCATTAGAGATGAAACAAAAGCTAAAGTCTAAAGCAAACTTTGTTCATGGTGATTTTTTAAAGCATGATTTAAGTCAATATGACATTGTATTTTGTTTTCCAGACAAACCTTTGCATTATGGTTTAGAAGAGAAATTATTAAAAGAATTAAAAGGAAAGTTTATTCTTTATGGGCCAAACATTTATCCAGTAAAATTAAAGGAAGGGTTAAAGCTGAATATAGATGGAACTCAGATTAGTGTTTTTTCTAAATAAAATTTTATCAAATATTTAGTTTGGATTCTTTCCATACTTTATTAACATTAGATTTTAATTTATCAAATTCTTCGTCATATTTTAAAATTCCAAAGAATTTTATTATTGATTTTCCTGTTTTTAAAGTATCTTTGGTTAATCTTTTTGTCACATTACTAAGTATTATTTTCAGAAGAAATTGAGAAGAGGGACTATTGAAGTTTGCTGTGAGAAAACAGAAAATTATATAAAGGTAATAACAACTTATTGGATTTAAAATGGAAATA
>CAYXTQ010000099.1:0-3570 GCA_964467845.1 uncultured Methanosarcinales archaeon
CTTTATAATTCATCCAATTGATGCCATAAATCTCTGAAAGAAATTTATCTTTTTCTATCATTTTAAACTTTTGAAATAGTTTATAGTTAGTTTTAAACCTTGCTCTAAACTAACTTTTGGCTCCCATTTTAATATTTTTTTTGCTTTTGAGATATCAGGTACTCTCCTAAATATGTCTTCATAACCTTTTCCATAAATTTTTTCTGCAGGTATCATTATTATTTCTGATTTAAAGTTGCCTACTTTTTTCATAATCTTAGCTAACTCTAATACTGATGTTTCTTTATCTGTGCCTATGTTAAAAACTTGGCCTTCTGCTTCTGGCATATGTGTTGCTTTTAGAATGCCATCTACACCATCACTTATGTAAGTGAAGCATCTTGTTTGATCTCCTGGTTCAACAACAGTAACTGGCTCATTTTTTAAAAATTTCTCTAGAAAGCATGTCATTACCCTACCTTTACCTAGAAAGTCTAATCTTGGTCCATAGAAATTAAAGAATCGTAATACCACAACCCTTAATCCTTCTTTAGCATAACCAAAGCAATAATGTTCACTAACTGCTTTTGAGGTAGAATAACACCATCTATGCTTAGTTGTTGGGCCTAAAACTCTATCATCATCTTCATGCCAAGGCACTTTTAAATTTTTTCCATAAACTTCGCTAGAAGATGAAAAGATAACTTTTTTATTGTATTTTTTTGAAAGAGATAATACTAAGTTTGTGCCTTGTATGTTGATATCAAGAACTTTTACAGGGTCTTTAACATAAGTCTGTACGTTTGCTATTGCTGCAAAATGATATATTAAATCAGATTCTTTTATTAAAGATTCTAAAACATCAGTTTCAAGTATGCCTTTTCTAACATAGGAAAAATTAGGGTTATTAAGTAAATGTTTTACTTTGCTATCATCAGCAATATCTAGAGCAACAACCTTGTTTCCTTTTTTTAATTCTGCCTCTGCAACATGTGAGCCAACAAAACCTCCGCCACCAGTAATTAATATTTTCATAAAACCACCCTTTATTTATTTAATCACTTTAACTGAAAATAACCACAAAATGTATATAAATTTTGTTATTTAAATGGCTTTAAATAAAATCATTCCTTTTGTTTGATGTTCTACTGCAAACAAGCCAGATGTGCCTAACTCATTTATTTTTTCATTTGTTTTATTTAATCCTAAACTATCCTCTTTTATACAATTTCCATCAATTATTAAGTATTTATAACTGTGGCTCTTAAGCCAATTATTTAAGTCAGAAACACTTAACTCTATTCGCTCATCATATTGCTTTCTTTCAGCACCTTCTAATTTCCAAAAATAAACTAATTTGTCAAATCCTAAGACTTTTCTTGCACCCATACTGCAGACTGGAAAAACTTTTTCATTGATAGGCAAACTGTTTAGATAAAGGTAGCCTTGTAATTCATCTATACTGCTCCATAAAGTTCCTGGTGGCCATTGCGCAGTATTAACTGTATATTTTTGGTAAGCAGATGTAAATAAGATTCCAATTATAATAATAAGAATTGTTATTATTTTACCTATACCAATTTTTTTTAGTTTGTCCATTAAAAACCACGTTCCTTCACTTGAAAGTATAGATACTGGAATTGCGAATAACATCCAAAATCTGAAGGCGTATAAGCCAACAGGTAGTTTAAAGGTCATAGAGTTAATGCCTAAAAAAGTAAAGATAAGCCATATTAAGGTAATGGTAATCCAAGCATTGTTTTTGTCCTTTAAATTTTTATAATTAAAGATTAAATAAATTAAAGTTATAATTAGTAATATAGATAAAATAACTCCAACGCCTAATGGATTGTTGATCATATTTTGTTTTTTTGCTATAAAAAAATCGTTAAAATTGTAAGGCCTGGTTGCAGTTCCAGTATTAGGACCAAATACTGATTTTCCTTTACTTGCTGCTCCTGTTTCTGCAACTCCAAAGAAATCTTTAGCATTCGGAATCCACCAAATCATTGATATTATTAATCCCAGTAATAATGCTAAAAAAATCCACTTTAAAAATTTCTTTTCATAAAAGCATTTTATTAAGAAATATATCCCAAACATTATGCCTAATTTTATAGCTGTTGTTGGTTGGATTAATAATATTCCTGATATAACTAATGCCCCTATATAACACCACTTTTTGTCATATTTTATTCTTTCTAAGCAGTACATTGCTGGAAAGAATAATGTTGCAATATAGCTATGAGACCATATAAAATGGCTAAGATAACAAGGAATAGAGGCTAAAACAAAGGTTACAAATAAGGCTTTAATTTTATTTCCAATAAATTCTTTTGCAAAAAAGTAAAAAAATAATATTCCTAAAGAGATTATTAAGGAATTAAAAAACTTTAAAGTCCAGTTTAGAGATGTAGAAGTTTGATGCAGTATGCCAAATAAAATTGCATAGCCAGGAGGATAAGGATCAACATATTGTAGGATGTCTTGTTCAGGTATTGGATCGTTAACATTTTTCTCAAAAGCAACATATTTAACAGACAATGTGTGTTGCCAGGAGTCATCATCTTCTAAATAGGGGTATGCAAAAGAGCCTTTTTCATACATAAATAATGTGAGAAAAAATAAAATCAGAACAAATAGAAAATATAGATTAGATTTTGTTAATTTAATTAATGGTATTTTAATCTTTTTTATATTTTTGATAAGAAAAAAAATTGGGATTATAAGGCTTAATATTAGGAAGATTTTCCAATCTATTGGGATATGCAATATATTTAATATTACACCTATTACTGGTATTATTCCAAGGCCTATTCCTATTCTCATAAGGTTTCTTTCTAATAAATTGCTAGAATTATTGACAAAAGCACTTACACTATATCCTAAACCCCAGGAATAAATAAAAAATAAAAATATTGTAAAGTAGTTCATTTAAACCCCCTTATTTATTTTTATTTTCGAAACTTATTTAAATAGTTTCCTATTATTAAAGCAACATGAAAGTAGTTATAACTATACCAGCTTATAACGAAGAAAGAACGATTGGAAAGTTAATTAGGGATATAAAACAAGTTATGGATAAGGCTAAATATAATTATAAAATTTTGGTTATAGATGATGGCAGTAAGGATAACACAGCTTTAGTGGCTAAGCAAGTTGGTGCTACAGTTTATTCCCATCCTATTAATTATGGTCTTGCTGAGACATTCAAAACAGAGATTAAAAAGAGTTTAGAATTAAAGGCAGATGTTATACTTCATATAGATGCTGATTATCAGTATTTACCCAAGGAAATTCCACTATTAATAAAGGAAGTTGAGAAGGGTTATGATTTGGTTTTAGGTTCTAGATTTAAGGGAAAAATAGAATATATGCCTTTATTAAAAAGATTAGGGAATAAGGCATTTTCGAATGTAGTATCTAATGTTACAAAAGTAAAAATAACAGATAGCCAAACGGGTTTTAGAGCTTTTACAAAGGATGTTGCTGAGAAAATTAACATTACCTCAACTTACACATACACACAAGAACAGATTATAAGAGCTATAAGACAAAAGTTTAGGATAAAAGAGATTCCGATATATTTTG
>CAYXTQ010000100.1:0-3551 GCA_964467845.1 uncultured Methanosarcinales archaeon
AAAAAAAAAAAAAATCATTGAAAATAGAACATTTTCAAGATTAAAATTAAAATTTTAATCATTATCAATAATCCAATAATAAAACATCAATAAATCAATAATAACAAAAAAAAAAAAAAAATCATTTGGTTCACAAACACAGTAGGTAAACATAGTTTGACTTAAGCATGAAATCGAACCAATATTTTTTTTTTAAATTTTAAATTATTTTAATAAAATAAATAAATAAATAAAAAAACTGAAACAAGTGCACAATTAATTGTGAATATGGTAGTGCAATTAATGGTTAATTAAAAATATTGATAAAAAATGAAACAGAAGTTAAGAGAAATAATATTAGAGAAAAGAAATTCCTTGACTAAAGAAGATATTTTAAAAAAAAGCAATAAAATAATGGAAAAATTATTCTCATTACCAGAATTTAAAAAAGCAAAAAAAATAATGTTTTATGTCTCTAAAGATAATGAAGTTTTTACGCACAATATGATAAAAGAACTTATTAATAAGAAAAAAATTTTAGTGCCTGTTACAGATTATGAAAATAAAAACCTTATTATAAGTGAATTAAAAAATTTCTCTGATTTAGAGCCTGGTTATTACGGAGTTTTAGAGCCAAAAAAGATTAAGAAGGTTAATCCAAAGGATATAGATATTGTAATTGTGCCTGGAGTTGTATTTGACAAAAAAGGCAATAGAATAGGTTATGGCAAAGGATATTATGATATTTTTCTTAAGAAGACAAAGGCTTTTAAGATTGGCTTGGCTTTTGATTTTCAGGTTGTAGAGGAAATAAAAAAAGAAGAATTTGATGTTGCTATAGATATTATTGTTACAGAGAAAGAGATTATTAAAGTTTAATTTTTATTTATCAAACTTTCTGGCTAACTTTCTTTCTCACAACAATTGCTTCTACAATATATGTTATCAACATTGCTATGGGAAAAAAGTATAATGCTGTAAATGTTCCAAATCCTAAAGCAATAAAAATAACAGGAATCTGAGCTCCAAATATAGTTGCCAAATCATAACTCCAGCCAAAAGTTCCTATTACCTTTCCTTTTTCATGGTGTTCAAATGTTTCGCTTATATTTGAATATATCCATATGTCAATAAAGCCGCCGGCAATTCCAATAAAAATGCTTACAAGATAATAATGAATGAGAGAAGTTGCAAATATCATTATAGTAGCTGCCAAGAGATGAGATATTATACATAATGGAACCCAATATTTTCTCAAGAATTTATTGGAAATATTTCCTACTATGAAATTGCTTAGCGCAAAGAATATAACTTCAACAACAACTATAAAAGAAACAATACTTCTTGATAAACCAAGAGTTTGTAAAGCATACCTAGTGAAGAAAAAAAGGAATGCGGAAAACATAGCAAGGTCCATTGTTTTGAAAATTATAAAAGAAGGTATTTTCTTCATGAATGAAAATGAAGGTTTAACTGAAACCTTGCTTTCGTATTTTTTTGAAAATCTGAACATTAATGATACCCATATAATTCCTACAACAAGGATAAGATAGAAAGCAGGCTTTATACCAAATTTATCAATAAACAATCCTGGTATTAACAAACCTATTGTCCAGCCTAAATTGCTAATTCCTCCATAAAATCCAACCTTTTTATCAGGTTTTTCCTTGACCATTCTCAAAGAATATATTATTATTATGATAAAAACTAATGCGCTTGCAATCCCACCCACTATTTTTAGAATTGTTATCCATAATATAGAAGTTGTTTGACCTATCAGGAAAAGAGAAAAAAAGAAAACAAAGCCACCTAACATAAGGTATTTTCTTTCACCGTGTTTATCAGTCAAAAATCCAATAATAGGTTTTATTAAGAACGAAAACACATCACCTATTGAAAGCAGAAATGCATAAACTACTATTGAAATTTTTAGAGAAGAAAAATACATTGCAGGAATCAACATGGCAAAGGCCATAAACAATGTCTGGAAAAATCCAAATATAGTGCCTGAAACTAGCCTAGATTTTGTGTCATCCATTTACATCACCATTTTTTTTTTTTTTTAATGATTATGTTAATATTGATTATTATTTTTCCATGAAAATCTATGATTTTCAGGGCACAGAAAAGCTTTGGCTTTTCTCGTGCAATGATTATTTATTAATAAAAATAAAATAGGGGGAATACTTCACATTAATTTTTATCTCATTCGTTACGTTCCCCACCCCCTTGTGATTTTATTATTTTATTATAATTTGTTTATAATCTTTTCTATTTCTTTAGCAATTTGTTTTGACTCACTAACTTGTTTTTTCATTTTTTCAACTAATCTTTTATATTGCTTTAAAGTTCCCATCAACAACACATCTGATTTTTCAACAGTACAGTTAACACAGCCTTTATTTACAGCGCAATCTCCTCCAATAGATAACATTTCCTGTTTTAGAATATTAGCAATAGCATTCCTTACATTATGTAATTTTATTAATCTAAACCTTGTTTTTGGAAGCATACAAATAATGCCAGCTTTTTCTACACCAATTTCTTTCATAACTTTTTCTGCATCTTTTTCTTTAATAAATTTGGGATTATACATGTTGATTCTTTTTTTTTTTTTATAAAAACTAATTATATTAAGTGAATTCACTAAATTAAAAATCATTAATAATCAAATTAATTAAAAAAAAAATAAATACTCTAAAACCGCAACATATTTAAACTAATTATGTAAATTATTGTTCTGGTGGTAGAATGGATTTAATGAAAGATTTAAGCAAGGTAGACCCTGAAATTCTAAAGCAGATAAAGAATGAGCTAGGAAGAATTAGGAATGGAATTGAGCTTATTCCAAGCGAGAATTTTGTAAGCAAGGCGGTATTACAGGCTTATGCAACTGTTTTTACAAACAAATATTCTGAAGGTTATCCTCACAAGAGGTATTATGGAGGAAATGAGTTTGTTGATAATGTAGAGGATATAGCAATTGAAAGGGCTAAAAAATTATTCAATGCAGAGCATGCAAATGTCCAGCCTTATTCTGGAAGCCCTGCTAACCAGGCTGTTTTTTTTGCCCTGCTAAATCTAGGAGATAAGTTTATGGGTTTAGACTTAAGTTGTGGAGGACATTTAACTCATGGAAGTCCTGTTAATTTTTCTGGAAAAAGTTACAAATGTGTTCCCTATAATGTTGATAAAGAAACTAGTTTACTGGATTATGATAATATAAGAAAGATTGCAGAAAGAGAAAAACCAAAATTAATTTTATCTGGCTTAACAGCATATCCAAGAAAGCTTGACTTTAAAGAGTTTGAAGAAATTGCAAAAGATATTGGTGCTTATCATATGTCAGATATTGCTCATATTGCAGGATTATGTATTACTGGTTATCACCAAAGCCCTGTTCCAAATGCAGATGTTGTAACAACAACTACTCATAAAACATTAAGGGGTCCAAGAGGAGCAATTATTTTATGCAAGGAAAAATATAGCCAGGCAATTGATAAGGCTGTTTTTCCAGGATTGCAGGGAGGGCCTCATGACCATGTAACAGCAGCAAAGGCAGTTGCATTTAA
>CAYXTQ010000101.1:0-3525 GCA_964467845.1 uncultured Methanosarcinales archaeon
ATATTTTTATTTTAATCTTGAAAATCATATTGATTTTCATTGAATTTAAAATATTAAAAAAATAATATTGTTCAACTTCGTACTTAAGACAAACTTTGTTTGTCTAAACTCATTTGTGAGCCAATTGTTTTTTTTTTATTTAATGATTTGTTCTATTGAATTTTTTTTTTTATTATTGATAATTTATTTATTGAATTCACGAAAATCTATGATTTTCGGGATCCTGAGAAAAACTTTTGGTTTTTCTGGGACACAAGAAATTCTTTTGGAATTTCTTCGTGTTTTTATAATGATTATTTAATTATTGAATTCACACTTTACAATCATAAATTTCAATTACCTTCTCTCTATCATTCCACTTATCTGAAAAAATTTTTACAAGGTTGCAATCATTTTTTACATATTCATCAAATTCATCCATATAAGAAGGGCCGTAAATTGCTGAAACCTTTCCAATATCCTCTTTATATGTTATAATAAACTTAACATTCTTTTTTTTTAAATCCTTAATCATCTCATTTATATCAGTAACTCCTGCTCTAAATCTTAAATTATTAGAATCAGCAAATTTTAGAGCAATATTTCTTTTTGACAATAAAGCAAGTAAAGGTGTTATTGAATCATCCCCAAATATCTCTTGGGTTTCATTAGAATTGTTAGTTATATATCCTGCAATCTCTTCCGCATTGTTAAAATTCTGGTAATCATATTTAATATAATTTTTTACAGAGAAAAAACTAAATATTGCAATAACAATAAATAAACAAGAATACGAAATTTTCTTATTAACTTTTGTCCTATCAATTAAATTAACTAATGAATAACTGCCAATTATTGCTAAAAATGGAAAAATAAACATAAAATAATAGCCAAACACCTTGTTCAATAATAACAAAAATATAAAATATACTACTGAAATAATTGCAACTAAGCTTATTTCTTTCTTTTTTTTATCGACGAAAAAAAATAATGCTGGTAAAAACAATAATAAATTAACCTTAATCATCCTGTAGAATATTGCAGCCTTTCTTTCACCAATTGTTTTTGGCTTTAAAAAATGATATTTAAATACTGGAATGATGTAATTACTTCCAAAGGCTAATACCAATATTAAATTTGTAAGTATAAATATTAAGGAAAACCCTCCTAAAAACTTCAAAAATAATTTTTTGTTTTTAAAAAAAAGAAAAAATAAAATAACCAAAAATGGAATTAAAGAAATAAATCTTGTCAATCCTGCTAATCCAAAGAATATTCCAGAAAAAAAGAAATACTTCTTGTTAAAGAATAAATAAAAACCAATAACTAAAAACATCAAAGCAAGGTTAACGCCAATATTATACGAGCTGAATCTTAAACAATCGTAGGAAAAAAGAAATAAAATAGTTGCAACTAAAGCAGAAATATCATTAAACTTTCTCATCATCAAAAAAATAAAGAAAGCACTTGTTATAGTAAATAATGTTGGCAATAACTTTAACAAAATAAAATTAAATCCAAATATTTTAAAGATTAAAGCTAATATAAAAATCTGCAACGGAGGATGCGAAAGAAAAAAATCCTTATAAGGCAGATTGCCTTCTGCTACCAGTTTTCCCATATAAAAATATGTGTTCTCGTCGCTAAAACCATATTCAAGATTGGTTGATTTAATACCTAGATAAATAACTATTATTATAAAAAAAATAAAATATAAAAAATTATTTTTTTTCATCATTTTTTTATTTTATTAAATATTGATTTGATTTCTTTATCCCCCGGATTCCTCTTTAGATATTCACTAAAATAATACAAAGCCCTTTCCTCATCCTTTTTCTCAAAATAATAAATCATTCCTAAGTTTCTGTATGCATTGATATTATCCTCATCTAAACTTAATAAATATTCTATTTCGTTTATAATCATTTCTGTATTTTGCTTTGGATCTAAACCATAGTACGGGTTTATTATTTTAAATTTTCTTATATTCTCATATTTTTTAGGTTCAACATAGACTGAATAGTATTCATCAAAAAAAAGCAAACTATAATTCTCTTTTAATAATATTTTTCCAATATCTGCCTTGTTGTCTATTATAAAAAAAGATATATTGTATTTTTTTATTAGATTTTGCCAGTTATTCCCATACCTTATATCATAATAATCATCAACTATATTTTTGCCATAAACATCAATTCTTCCGTCGATAAATACCTTGTATTCAGGATACAGCATAAAAATTATAGGGCCTCCAAGCTCGTAGCTATTGTACATATTTCCCTTAATATTATTCTTTTTCACAAACTCTATAGCGTTTTTTCCAAAATATCTCCATGGAACATTATAATTAAAAGCATTAAGCTTTACAACAGAAAATATAATCAGCAATAGGATTATTATTAAAAAAAACAAATCCTTGTTAAATGTTCTTTTTACCTTTTTCTTAATCTCTTCTAAGTATGGCTGGATTATAATAATATTAACCAAAATTGAACTGGCAACATCCCTCTTTGACTTAAAGCCCAGAAATGCAAACATTAAAAAAATAAGCAGATGTCTTATTTTCACTTTTTTATTGTTTAAAATAAAAATTAAAACTATAATTAAAATAAAAACCAGGTAAAACCAGAACCAAAAACTGTCTGCAGTATAAGGTTTCCACTCACTGACATCAGCAGAAAGTTTCATTATTGTGAATGGAAGTAAAAATATTTTATATGTATACGGATTAATTAAAGAAGTTAAAAAACAAACTATTATTAAAAAAATAAACTTAACCTCTTTTTTTATTATAAACAATTCTAATAAATAGATTGTTATAACAACAAGCCCGATTATAACACTTGAATGAAAATTTGCCCAAATTAATGTTAATATTGGCAAAAAATAATACTTTTTATATTCAAATATAAAGAATAATATAATTAAAAATAACCAGAAAAATATATGCGGCCTGATATAATCATAAGTTTTCATTGATAAAGCAGCAAAAACTGTTAAGATTAATGCTAAATAAAGATTCTTATTAATCAATCTGAAAAATAAATAAAAAATTAAAACTAAAATAATTGCCTTAAGGAAAATTAAGGATTTAATCCCGAAATTATAAAAAAAAAAATAGAATATTACCGCAGGAACATACTCATGGCTAATCCACTCATGATCAGATGCAGTATAGAAAAAAAAATCCTGTTTTGGGATATCTTTATTCTTTACTATATATTCTCCTGTTTTTAAATGAAAAAAAATATCATAATTTGTTGCTTTAAAATTAAAATTTAATCCAAATAAAAGCAATAACATGCCTAAAACAAGCAACCAATACATTTGTTTCTCTTTGGCCATATTCCCTTAAAATAACAATTGATTAATAAAGTTTTGGAAATTAATATGTCGGAAATATACCACTGATTTTTTAACCAGTGGACAAAGTCCACCACCCTGTATTACAATAAGGTATATTTCCGATCATACTAAAAAATCGCAAAGCGATTTTTGGTATCCTGAAAATGCTTGGCATTTTCATGATGCTCAAAAACCACCATA
>CAYXTQ010000102.1:0-3372 GCA_964467845.1 uncultured Methanosarcinales archaeon
AAAAAAAATTTTCAAAATAAAAAAAAAATTTTTATTAATTAAAAAAAATCATTAAAAAAAAAAAAAAAAATCACAAGGGGTGGGGAACATATATAAAGAAATAAAGAAAAAATCAACCGTATTCCCCCTATTTTTTTTATTGACTAAATTCAAATAAATTTTAAAAAACACTTAAACATCCTTAAACTTAACACCATAAACAAAAACATACCTCCATGCAAATCCTTGTTTTCTTATAACTCCTACGTGAAAGCCGCTTTCCAAGAATATTTTTTTTATTTTCTCATCATCAGACAGCCACTCAACATTTGGAATAATGTCAAAGAATTTGTCATAATCAACAAAGCATATTTTGGCACCTATTTTTAGCCTTTCATTTATCTCTTTAAGAACCTTTTGTGTGTTTTGTACGTATCCTAACATTCCAACAGAAACAACAGCATCTATTTTTGGCACATCAGGATGGACTCTTGAATGATGCTCTAAATCATGAATCACTGTAACATGATAATGGCCTTTTTTCTTTAATCTTTTTTCTGCAATCTTTAAATCCCTTTCAGAAATGTCAGTAGCATATATTTTGCCTTTTTTTCCAACCTCTTCTGCCAAATGCATAGTTAAAGTTCCGACATTACACCCAAACTCCAAAATTTTTTTACCTTTAATTTTTCCTAATAAACTTATGATTTCTTTTCTAACTTTTTTAGGCAAAGTTAAGCCCTCAGTCCATAAAAATAAATATGCAAAAAAATTGTTTGTCTTTCTTACAGCCTTTGGATCATAGTACATTTCCAGCAAAAAATATAATGGCAACCCTATTAATAAAAATGAAATTCCTAAAATAACTATCTTTCTTGCATTTTCAGTCAATATAAACCATGTAATTAACAAACTAATAAGGAGTAAGGAGATTATCAAAGGCCCTATTCTGCCAAACGGCGCTTTATAATATCTTTTAAATGATTTTTTTTTTTTTCTTAATACTGTCAATGAAATTAAAACAAGAGAGTATATTATTAGCAACATTGGAACTAATAAATTAAGCAAGGTTTCATAAGATCCCATTCCTATAAAAACAAAAATAATGCTTACAACTGCCTGAAACATTATTGCCTTGTGCGGTGTGTGGTATTTTGGATGAAGATCGCCTAAGTGAGGGATAAATACCCTGTCTTTTGCCATTGAAAATATTAATCTTGGAGCAGAAACAACCCAATCAGCCACACCCCCAATAATTGCAAGATAAACTAGCAGCCTAAATATTATCTCTCCTATGCTTTTGTAATGTATTTTTGCTAAATCACCTACAAGGCTGCTTGATTCACCCAATCTTTGCCAGCCAAGTGTATTGATAGATGATAAAACAAATAGCAAAGAGATTATCGCAATAATAATTGTGCCATATATCATTGCTTTAGGCATTATTCTTTCTCCATCCCTTGTTTCCCCAGCTAAGAATGTAGGGCTTTCCCAGCCAAAAAATGTTTTTGCAATAAAGAATATTGCCAAAAATATTGTTAATTTAGGATAGAAAAAAATAGGTGTAAAATTTGAGACATTAAAATTAAAAAAACCAGGCACTATTAAACTAATTAATGTCAGTAGAGTTATAAATGCAAATGTAACAATCATAATTGCACTTGCCTTAATTCCTCTGTAAGCAACTATATTAAACAATAGTATAAATATTGCAGATATAATAACCATTATAATTGTATTTCTGAAAGGAGTCAAATAAGAAATTGCTCCTACTATTAACATTGCTATTGTGATATTGCCTGCTATTAAAGTTAGCCACCCTATAAGGAATGAAGCAAACCTTCCATATGCGTGCTTGCAAAATTCATAGATTCCTCCTGCTGTAGGAAACATTGAGCTTAATTCACCAAAACACATTGCAATATAAATAGCAATTACCGAAATTATAGCCCATGAAATTATAGAAGCAGCTCCTGCATACTTAGCTCCTAATGCAGGCAAAAAAAATATTCCTGAGCCAATTATTGAGTTAATTACTATCAAAAGCATGACTTTATAGCTTAAAACACGCTTAAGTTCAGTCATAAAATTTTTGATTGTTAGTGTATATTTAAATGATTTTGTCTATTTTTTAGTAGTAAAATTTATAAATTGACTTTTAATTTTAAGATTAAATATGAAAAATATATTAATATTGACAGAGGATGATATATTTAAGAACTATTTTGTTGAAAATAAAAAAATATACTTTCTGGAAGAAGAACACACTTTAAAGATTTCTGGAAATTCGGAACTAGAAGAGTTAATAGATACCGAAAATAAATTTGATTTAATAATTGTTGATGTTGATTTTCTCCAATTTCAGAGACAAGGTAAAGTGAAAAAAATTATTGAAAAAAACGGAAAAGGAATTCTAATCTACAGATATAGTTATGACACAATCCCTCCTTTCTCTATTTTAGATAACTCACTTAAATATGCAACAGGTTATTTTTTTTTACAAAAAAGATCAGACAGATAATTTCTTCAGAACAGCAGAGCTTATTTTTTTTTCTTGAAACAGTGTTAGAAAAAAATACTGTTGAGGAGATGATAAATGAACTTGAAAGATACAATCTTGACCAACTTTATAAATTCAGTGACAAAACATAAAATATAAATATTAACACTTTTTCTAAGGAATAGGGGGATTATGGAAACAAAACTAAATGTTAAGTTATTAAGGTATACATCTGAACCAGAGGATTTAATAGCTACTGCAGCAAGGCTTTGTTATAGCAAGGCAGATATTGATGAGTTATTTGAAAAAATGACTCATGAAAAATCTATAGACTTATTGAAAAAATTAGTTGAGATGGGTCATGAAAGCCCAACAGAGCACGCTGTTTTTACTTTTGCAATTGAAGGTGTTTCAAGAGCCTTAACACACCAGTTAGTCAGGCATAGAATTGCCTCTTACAGTCAGCAAAGCCAGCGATATGTTAAAGGCTCTGACTTCAAATATATAATTCCGCCAAGCATTAAAAATAATAAAGAAGCAAAAGAAAAGTTTGAAAAAATAATGCAGTTTTTGGCAAAAGAATATGATAATCTTAATAAAATTGCTCCGAATGAAGATGCACGTTTTATATTGCCTAATGCTGCTGAAACAAAGATTATTGTGACAATGAATGCTCGTTCTTTAAAGAACTTCTTTACAAAAAGATGCTGTGAGAGAGCACAGTGGGAAATCAGAGCATTAGCAGATGAGATGTTAAAGCTGTGCAGAAAAGCAGCTCCAAATTTATTTAGTAAAATGGGGCCAAATTGTTATCAATTAGGTTATTGTACAGAAGGAAAAATGAGCTGTGGAAAAGCAGAAGAGATTAAGGAAAAGTATAAGAATTTAAAATA
>CAYXTQ010000103.1:0-3357 GCA_964467845.1 uncultured Methanosarcinales archaeon
TTACCAGTACACTGAGAATATTTGTAGGAATAATAAATTGTGGTAGACATAAAAACCAATATTATAATAATAAAAACTATCCTCTCAAGTTTTCTTGGTGTCAATTCAATTTCTATTGCCATATTATAGAATATTAATTATCTTATATTTAAGTTTTTTGGTGAGTTTTAAGAGTATATCTTAAAAATTCCGATACTTTTATATACAAATAATATAAAATTTATTTGAAATGAGCTTTATAAAATTCAAGTTTGAAAAGGATAAGGAAGAAAAACCATTAAAGAAAATAGAAGTGGGCAAGGGAGGAAAAAAAAAAATAAAGGAAGAAGCCAAGCCAAAAGTAGATAAACTGGTAAAAAAAAAAGAGGGGGAAAAAAAAAAAACTTTTATCCTGGAATGGGATAGTGAACTTGGTTATTCTGGAAATCCGTTTAAAGATGAAATACTAATTCCTGTAAGCAACCATATTGCAGGTTATGAAAAGGAAAGGGATAGAATTAACCTATTCATAATAAATAATGAACAATTCGGAATAATAAGTGGAGAAAGTGGAATTGGAAAAACAATATTGTTAAGATGGCTGTATGAGCAATTACAACAATATAAAGGCAAGGTTCTGGTTTATTATTTAAACGGTAAGGTGTTTTCTCAGGAATTTGTTTTGTTAAAGAGCCTAGTAAATCCCCTATTGAATTTGTATGAAAAAAAAGTTAAAAAATTGAATAAAGATGTGGATATGGAAAGAAACCTTTCTCTTTTAAAGGGAAAATTAGGAAGTAAAAAATTAGTTTTATTAATTGATGATGTAGTTATTATACCTAAACAAGTAATGTTATTGCTAAAAAAAATGTACAGTATAATGCCTCTACAAATAATCGTGGCTTGTAATAATCAGGCAGCACAGCAATTAAGGGCGGATGAAGGATTAAAGGACAGATTAAAGATACAATTAAAAGGACTGGATGTTCAAGAAGCAAGATCTATGATAAAAAAAAGAATTAAATCTTTTGGAGGAGAAGATATTTTTCCTTTTGATGATAACCATATAAAAAAGATATGTAAAATAGCTTCATATAATCCAAAACAAATTCTATATTTATGCCAGCATTATGCTATTGAATTAGCAGTAAAACAGGTGAAAAGAAAATTACCAAAAGAGAGCCAGGTTGTTAAAGAGGAAGTAAAAGAGGAGAAAGAAGAAGTTAAGGAAGATGAAGGAAGTTCTGAAGTACCTGTTCTAAAAGAGATTCCAAGAACAAAAGAGTATCAAATAAGGGTTATACACCAAGGTGCAGAGGCTATTTCTCTTGATGATTTAAATAAAGATGATAAAGGCAATTATAAAGTAAAGACTGTTAAGAAGAAGTGAAAACCAAAAGATTTATATAGTAGTTATAGCAACTATATAATTAATAAAGGTGATAATCATGCCAACAACAATTCAAATAAAAAATAAAACACTAGAAAGACTTAAGTTTTTTAAAGAGACAACTAAAGAAAGCTATGATGAAATATTAAATAAGATTTTAGATGAAATTGAGGAAGGCGAACTAACAGAGGAAACTATAAAAGATATACAAACAGGGTTAAGAGAGATTAAAGAAGGAAAAGGAGAGTCTATTGAAAAAGTAGCAAAAGAGTTTGGTGTAAAATTATGAAAATAATAATTTTACCCACTGCAAAAAAGGATCTAAAAAAGTTACCTCAAAATATAATAGAAATAATATTAAAAAAAATATATTCCATTAAGGAAAATCCTTTAAGGTATATTGAAAGATTAAAAAAAAGTCATTTATGGAAATTAAGGATTGGAGATTATAGAGCTATTATTATAATTAACACAAAAGATGAAGTTATAAACGTTATTAAGATAGGTCATAGAAAGAATATTTACAAATAAGACTATTTTATATTACGCAATTTCCCAAAATCATAAACCTTATCTGCCACGATATAAACATTAAAATTATTTAAGTTCTGCTGTAAGAAAGGGCTTAGGAGATTTTCTTTTATTATATCAGTTCCTTCTGTTACTAAATTAAATGATGGCTGTACAATAATGATTTTTCCTTTGAATTTACCCTTTAAAAAACATTTATACAATTCAACTCTAGGACCTTCTTTTAGGCTTACAGCAGGGTGTTCGTGACCAATAATTATTACATCTGCTTTTTTTATTAAATTTTCAATATCCTTGTTTAATTTATCACCATGAATTATTAATATTTTTTTTATTTTTTTTAATTTTTTATTGAGTTTTAATATTGATTTACGTTTATTGATTTTTTGATTATTTGTTTCTAAAAAATAATAATCCTTAATTTCAACATTTCTTTTCTTAGCTATAGGCCCAAGAATTGTATCATGGTTGCCTTTCAATAAAGTAACCTTACTATATTTTGATAAAAAATCTAATAATTTTAGAGTATGCCTCCATTCCTGGTCAGAAATTGTTCCAAATTCGTGCTTTACATCTCCGTTAATTATTATTTGTTTTATTTTTCTATTTTTTAATATTTTTTCTAGTCTTTTAATTATTTCATTAAATTGAAATCGAGGAACAAAAACACCTTGTTTATTTAAAGCCTCTTCAAAACCAATATGTGTGTCACATATTATTAAGGTATTATTTACCTTTAGGCCTAAATCAACTATTTCAATACCATCACAAATTCTCATAGCAATTAGTTATCTTACCTAATATTTATGCTTTGCTGTTAATAATTCAATAAATAAATTATCAATAATAAAAAAAACAAATAAGGTGCACAAACACATTAAGGCAAACTGAGTTTGACTAAACTATGAAATTGAAGAAAATTTTTTTTTTTTAATATTTTAAATTCAATGAAAAAATTTTAAAAATAATAAAAAAATAGTAAAAACTGGAAAAAGTGCACAAATAATCGTGAATGCTTTTGTTCAGTTAATGGCTAAATAAATATTGATTAAAAAAAAAAACCAAAAGCCTTAAATACTTAGAATTCTTTTTACATAAAAAGAAGTATTTTTACTTCCATAAAAAATGGCATCTAGAAAGATAACATTATCAGTACCAGAACAAATATTAAGCAAGTTAAATGATGAGAAAAAAAAATATGCTTATTCATCAATACAGGAAATAATAATAGACATATTGAGGAATAAACTCTATTTCAAAAATGAAAAAAAATAAATTACTGCAATATATGGTTTTTTTATCTATAATAATATTCCTTAGTATATTTTTATTAATAAAACCGCAGATAACAGGTTTTGTTATACTAGGGGGCGGGGCTAATGGAGTATCAACAGTTACCTGGGATTTTAGTGATTCTGATGATTATTATTACAATGATTCCTCAATTGATTTAAGTG
>CAYXTQ010000104.1:0-1031 GCA_964467845.1 uncultured Methanosarcinales archaeon
ATCTCCTTTAAAAGATTCAGGTTTTTTGTGTCCCAAATCTATATTCAAAAACTCTTTGCCGCCGGTAGTATCGCAAGTGACAGGTAGTTCGTGGCTTACAATATGTTTTGAATGTTCAATTTCAAATTCTTGATTTTTTAAAACAGAATCCTCAGCTATTGAATCAGAACGGGCGATTTTTTTAGCTTTAAAATCAATATTGATTCCGTTTTTAATTAATTCAGGACTTTTTTTTAGAAAAATAAATCCGGCAATCGGAGAAACAAGCAAACCGTAAAGTATCATCGGAAAAATAAATATCCGGAAAATACGATAGCGTGGAATTTTATTACGACTTCTCATTACCATTTTAGATTTTAGATTTATTGCCACTAATTTCACGAATTGTAATTATTATTATACTGCAAACGGGATAAAACCGTGCATTTTTTTGTGATAAAAAAAATCTTATTTTTTCTTTAAACCTACTATATAACTCTTTGCAAGTTGTTGTAAATCAATGGCATTTTTTATTATATTATACACGAAACGGGATAAATTTGTACATTTTTTTATAACCCCAACCCCTTAAAAAGGGGCTATAACTGCTTTGTACTATTTTGTTGACATCGTAATTTTTTATACTTTCATTCTCTTGTAAGGTTTTTTTGTTCTTCCCTATTCTCAAACCTTCACACTCACAATAAAAACACAAGCCCTGTTATAGCCCCTTTTTAAGGGGTTGGGGTTAAAAATATTCAGCAACCATCAACTTTAAAAGAAATAGTTAAATTTAACCCGTGCAAAGTATAAATAGAAATTCAACTTGTTTCGCTAAACCAAAGTTATCTGATTTGAAGTTCCCCACAATTCCGTGGGGCGGACACTTAATAGAAAACAATTACCACAACTCCTAAACCTTATTACCTTATGAGCAAATAAAAATTGGACATCTTTCAAAATTGCATAAAAGTAGTTTACACTTTTTGGTGTATTTTCGTGTTTTGGTGACTTGGTGGCATAGATTTAAATAACTAATAAATAGCCAGTAA
>CAYXTQ010000104.1:1041-3334 GCA_964467845.1 uncultured Methanosarcinales archaeon
CCTTATTACAGCGAAAAATAAGGTAATAAGGTTTAACTTTTATGCGCAACCTTTGCTATTAACCCACATTGCAGCTATGCATCTGTAATGTTCTGATAATAAGAATAATCATTTTTTAAAATTTCAGCAGGTAGGACTACGGATTTTTTTCTCACGAATGGGACATATTTATAGTTCAGCATATCATATATTTTCTTTACCTGCTGAGTAGGTTCTGTACATTGACGTACAGAAATTGTTTCATCCTTGATATTTACAATGCTTGTTGTAACACACTTCTGAATATTCATTGTTCGAACAATTTCCCGCCAGTCAGAATTAAATCCTTTTTGCTTTAATTGGTATCTGATTGTTGCGACAAGCCAATATGCGAGCAGTCCTAAATGAAGATGAGCCATTGAGGCATCATCTGTCTTGTGATAAATGGGTCGTAAATCCAGGTCTGTTTTCAAGACTCTAAAAGTGTATTCTATTTCTCTGATAGCATTGTAGATTGTCCAAAGCGTTTGTTCATCATCTTCGTTTAATGAGGTACGCAAGAAGTATATCCCTGCTTCTTTATCCGGGTCTTCTCCTGTTTTATGTTTACAGCTTAGCTGTGTTGCAAGGCCTTTTCCATCATCGGTTACAACTATATCATAATACTTGTGTACAGAAGGATATTTCTGTTTTAACCGACCTATTCTCTCGTGAACCTTTTCTATTTTTTTTGTTCCACTCTTTTTTGAAATACCATCATTTATGTTTTTAATGCCTTCTTCGAATCGTTGCGATAACAGCCCGTTCATGCTATTTTCTTTCAACGCTTTTGCCTGACTTTTAACCCATAAATAATGATCATTATTTTTATCTGTTTTTACTTTCAATAATTCTATAGGCTGGTCTTTCTTATCTTTAACCTGAACAGGCTTACTGTCTATATCTGCATAAAATGATTTCAGGTTCGATCTGGATACACACAAATAATCATATTCTCTTTTCTTCAGCATTGCAATATTATCATCGGTGGCTATCCCTGCATCCATTACCACTATTGGCTTTCGTGTTGTACTTGATGTTTGACTGCTAAGGGTGTCTATCATTGTTTCCAATGTCTTGCAATCTGACATATTCCCCTCAAAAATATTGGAGTATTTTAGAAACCCCTCCCTGTTTACAACGACAGCTAATACAACTATTTTCGCATCACTTCGTTTTTCTTTGCTACGCCCAAATTTCGCAATAGTGCTTGATTGCATCCTGCCTTCAAAATAAGTATTTGTTAAATCGTATAAAATGATTTTGTCTTCTAAATCGAATAGCTCGTTTGTGCGTTTTGACAAGTGTTTTTCTAAGGGGGATTTAACAGCGAAAAGCTTATGGGATATGCCATAAAGGATGTCCTTCGTTACTTTCTCTTTATCATATCCTGTTATCTCACAAACAGCAGAATTCTCTTTTATTAATGATACAGTTTTTAGTTCTGATGCGGGAAATACAGCCCTGCTTATAATGTGTGTCGTGGCTAATGCAATCTTTTCTTCTGTCCAATTTTGCTGTCTTAAAAAATTATCAATCCCAAGTTGATCAAAGGCTTGTTTGCACAACCATTCCGCACCTATCTCCTTCGCATCTTTATTCTTTAGCGTTTTCATGTTTACCGTTTCCCAATCTTCATTTTCACGGTGTACATCATAACGATTTTTTGCTTTTATCTCTTTATAAAAATGATGCGCTAAGCTCTCTACCTTTTCATCTATTACATCTATTGGTAAAGTATTTTCTCCATTTTTAATCATCTCTTCAACCCTAGCTGCAAGCAACTTTTTTTGCTCTACTGTTTCTAACACTTCAAGTTTGCCAAAACCGATTATTGAACGATGGCGTATGCTTCCGTTTGTCCGATAACTCTCACATAAACTATATACAGTATAGCGTTGTTGGCTTGTCTTATTATATTTAAAAAACGGTTTAATAAACATGCTGCAAAATTAGATAGAGTTATCTTATTTTTAAACAGGTCAGGTAGGTCTACATTTGACTTCTACAAAATTAAGAAGATACAAAATGCTGGATTTTAGAATGATGGCTTTTTTAACAGTTATCCATTGTTGATAAATACAGGGTTATCAACAGATTTTTTTCGCTTTTTGGCGCTTGCAGCTGCAATGTGGGTTAATTGTGTTCTTATTTTATTATAAAAAAGGTAACTACTCACCCCACCGAAGTACGAATAAAGTACGAAGTTACGAACTACGAAAAAAAGCAAGTTCGTAATTCGTATGTTCGTAAAAAATTCGTAATTCGATGGAAT
>CAYXTQ010000105.1:0-3056 GCA_964467845.1 uncultured Methanosarcinales archaeon
GTTCTTTTATATATTGCACTCAATACTTTTTATTTAAAGAGTTCAGAAAGATCAACGCCAATTTTTGCTATATTATGCGTTATGTTAATTGCATTAATGGTCGGAGCAATAGATGATTTGCTCGGCTGGAAAAGAGGATTAAGCAAGAGCATTAGATTGCTGTTGATGACATTTGCTGCTGTTCCATTAATGGTGATTAATGCAGGTGACTCGTCTATACTTGGAATTGAACTGGGATTATTATACCCGTTAATTTTAATTCCTTTGGGAATAGTTGCCACTACAACCACATTTAATTTTTTAGCAGGATACAACGGATTAGAAACAGGACAAGGCATATTGATATTATCTGCTTTGTCAGTTGTAACTTTTTTAAATGGCAATGCGTGGCTGAGCGTCATAATGCTTTGCATGGTTGCTTCTTTATTAGCATTTTATATCTTTAACAAACATCCTTCAAAAGTTTTTCCAGGAGACACCTTAACATATCCTGTAGGAGCATTAATCGGAGTTGTTGCGATAATGGGAAACATAGAAAAAATCGCAATCTTTTTCTTTATTCCATATATTTTAGAAGTAATATTAAAAATCAGAGGAAGATTAAAAAAAGAAAGTTTCGGGAAGTTAAATGACGACGGAAGTTTAGATATGCCCTATGAAAAAATCTATGGATTGGAACATTTAGCAATTTGGATATTAAAAAAAATAAAACCAAGCAAAAAAGCTTATGAAGATGAAGTTGTGATATTAATTAATAGTTTTCAATTGTTGATTATCTTTGTAGGATTCTTATTATTTGTGCTATAAGACACTGTTAAGTGATCAGGACATAACTCAAACTTAGGGCTTAAATTACTGCTCACATTTGTTCGCAGATTTCATTAATAATTAATAAATTCACGACGAACTTGGTGAGGAGTGCAAAGTTTACATGTGAACTAAAAGATGATTTTAAATTAAAAAGAGGATATCCCTTTAAATTGACAATATCGTGCTATAAAAAGGGTTTTAAATCCCAAATGTTATAAATAAAAATGAATGAAGATCAAGAGATAAAAATAACTGGTGAAACAAACCCTGTGAAAATAAATGACGAGCCAGCAGGAACAAAGAACAAATGGAAAATCGCTAAAGAATTAAATAATTATTGTAGGGTATTTTTAATAATTTTTGCAATCTCTTTATTTTTAACTATTTTAAGTTTGTCGGGAATACAATCAAAAATAAGCCTCTTGGGAAAAACATTATCTGCATTTAATTCAACTCATTTAATAGTTTTAACAATTGCCCTGGGTATTTCTTCAGCTTTATCATATTTTAAAAAATTTAAATTAATGTTTATTCCAATAATAATCTGGATATTATTTTTAACAATAAGTGTAAGAACTTCAAATATTTCTGGATTAATTGATGTAACAACTGGCAATTATACTCTTGGCCCGGATTTAGATCCTTTTCTTTATTTAAGGCATGCTAAAGAAATTCTTTCTGGAAATGTTCCTGATATAGATCCAATGAGATCTGCTCCTTTAGGATCTAAAAATTATGCTCTAAATAGTTTAATGCCCTGGACAATTGTTTTTTTATATAAATTTATTTCTATGTTTAAGGAAGTTTCCTTAACATATGTTGCAATTATTGCTCCTGTAATATTTTTTACACTATCAACAATAGGATTTTTGCTTTTTGTAAAAGTTTTAGCTTCATTCAAATTTTCAAGAGAAAAATCCTGGATTATTTCTATAATCGCAACATTATTTTATGTATCTGTGCCTGCAATGTTGCATAGAACAGTTGCTGGAGTCCCGGAAATTGAAAGTTTGGGGATGGTTTGGTTTTGGTTTGCATTTCTATTTTTTATTTTAGCGTGGAAAGAAAGGACTAATAAAAAAACACAAATAGTTTTTGGATTAATCTCTGGAATTTTTACTGGATTAATGTCCTGGACTTGGGGAGGATATAACTATATTTATATGACTCTTCCTTTGGTCGCTTTGCTAGTATTTTTATTTGAAAAAAATAAAAAAAAGAATCTGATAATTTTCTCTTCATGGGTTATACCCTCTTTATTAATAGAATATCTTAAAACAGAGAATATAAAATCAATTGTATTTAATGTTGGTGGAAGCGGGTTTGCAAGTTTTGTATTATTCATCCTAATTGTTGATTATTTCTTGTCTAAATATAATTTTTGGGAGAGACAAAATTTCCAAAAACTAAAAAGATTAAATATTCCAAATTCTATAAAAAGTTCAATTTTGTTGACATTCTTAATTATAATTATATTTTCAATAATAGATTATAAAACATTTTTTAATATGATTTCTTCTATAATCTCTCGATTGTTATCTCCATTTGGAAAAGAAAGGATAAGCTCAACAGTTGCTGAAAATGCTGCTCCTTATTTCAATGACATATTCTCAAATTTCAGCTATCTATTTTGGATATTTCTATTAAGCACAGTTGTAATTTTTTATGAATCTGTAAAACATTTTTCTCCTAAAAAGAAAATAGCACTAAATATAGTATTTGTAATATTTTTAGTAACTTTTTTATTCAGCAGAATTTCTCCTCAAAGTATATTAAATGGAGAAAATTTTATCTCAAGATTTCTATATTTTGGAGGTTTAATCTTATTTGTATTTACAATCTTTCATATTTATTTAAATGCGCACTTAAAAAAAGATGAAAAAACAATTAAAGATTTTAGGGAAATAGAAATGTCTTATTTGCTTATTTTAGTTTTATCATTTTGGATGATTGTTTCAATGAGGGGAGCTATAAGGTTGCTGTTTATAATTGCTCCGGTATTGGCGTTAGCAGGGGCATTTCTTCCGATTAAACTAATTGAATATAATAAAAAAACCAAAGATGAATTAGCTAAAATAGTAACTATACTTTTAACAATTTTGGTAATTTTATTAATGGTGATTGTATTTATTAATTATTCGTTAACGACGTCATATTCAACAAAATCTTCTGTTCCGTCTTCATATAATCAGCAATGGCAAAAAGCAATGTTCTGGGTCAGAGAAAATACTCCTAAAAATGCAGTA
>CAYXTQ010000105.1:3098-3331 GCA_964467845.1 uncultured Methanosarcinales archaeon
GCATTTTTGTTCATTGGTGGGATTATGGATATTGGGTTCAAACAATCGGAGAAAGACCGACAGTCAGTGACGGCGGGCATTTTATTGCATACTGGAATCATCTCACTGGAAGATATTTATTAACCAACCCTTATCCTGAATCTGCATTGAGTTTTATGAAAAGCCATAAAGTATCTTATCTCTTAATTGATTCAAGTGATTTGGGAAAATATTCTGCATTCAGTAAAATTGGA
>CAYXTQ010000106.1:0-3324 GCA_964467845.1 uncultured Methanosarcinales archaeon
TTAAATATTTTAAAAACTTCTCCAGGACACACAAGTTGGTGATCAAAACCATTAACTAATTTTCTGTTTTGTATTGTTCCAACCTCTCTTCCAGAGATTAACTCTGCTCCAGAGCCAGCTATTATTATTTCATCTGCACCATAGACAGATTCTATTCCAATATTGCCACTTTCTTCAAAATGAATTAACATTCCTTCATCTTTCGCTTTTTTAATCAAATCAATAAGTGTAATCCTCGTTATTCCATTCAGTAAAGGCAATAGTTTAGGGTCTGGCGTTTTAACAAAATAATCTTTATCTTTATTTTCACCAACATAACCAACAAAAAATAAATTATCTGCAGATCCTTCACAGACTCTATCTAAAGTGTCAAGCATTATTGCTTCGTGTGCGCCTACGCTTTGTGCTTCTTCTAAAGCTAAAATGTTGTTCATATAGTTCATAGTTTTTGATGTAGAAGGAATGCATTCTTGGGGGGTTTTTCTTATTTCTGTAATTGCTAGTTTTAATCCCTGCTCATATGCTTCTTTAGGATATAGGATAATATCTTCTGCTTGTATTACAACTGTTGGAATTGGTGCTTTTCTTGGATCAATTCCAAAACCAGTTCTATAACCATCTTCTTTTGTTCCTCCAATTCCTCTTGAAACATTTAACCTTATGTATTTAACAATACCTTCCCTTTTTGGATCATTTGTTTTGCATAATCCTAAAATAATTTCTGTTAATTCTCTAGGAGAATAAGGTACTTTAATTTTTGATCCAATCTGAGAGTTATATAATCTTTCTAAATGCTCTCTCCATTTAAATATAGCACAATTATAAACTCTAATACCTTCAAAAATTCCATCTCCATATTGAAAACCTTTATCTTTCGGATGAATGCCAAAATCTTCTTCTTGTCCAACAGACCTTCCTTTAGGAAATCTTTGATCACTAATAAACCAAACAGGTAAAGAATTTCCAGTCATAAAAACCACCCCATAATATAAAAGCTATATGCTTACCGTAAACTTTCAAATATTTATATTTTTCCGTCGAAAATTCATTACAAACTTGGGACGAATTAAAATTTAAACAATTTCTTAAAGAATTCAATAATTAAAGCAAATAAAGATTTTTTTTCTTCTTTTACTATCTTCTCTTCAGGCTGTGTTATTTTTTCTTTTTCTGGTTCTTTTATTACTTTTTCTTCTTCTATAGTCTTATTTTCTATTGGTGTTATTACTTTTTCTTCTTTAATTTTTTCTTTTGGTTTTACAATAATAGGATTAGTTCCTTTGCCATAAAAATAAAACTCCACAGAATCTTTGCCTTCTCCAGCTTCATTAGTCCATATCCACATTATATGTATTTCAGAACCATCACTAAACTTATAGGCATTATCTTCTGTTAATTCGTCTGTTATTTCATTATTAACCTTAAATCTTGCAGTCTGTTTTGCATCAGAAACAACAACCATAGTTACATCAAATGTTTTTTCATCTGTCTTATAAACTTTGGTTTCACCTTCATACATTGTGTCATGTATAACAAAACTAGAAACTATGCTTACATCTAATAAAAATAAAATTATTAATAAGATTTTTATTTTGTTCATAATATTGTATAAAGTTAAACTTTTATATAAACTTTATTAATCAATAGAAATAAATCAATATTTTAAAAAAAAAAAATCATTAAATGTAAATCAATATTAAAATAAAAATAAAATTCAAAAAAAAAAAAAGTTTAATGTTTACCTTTATACCTTCCTCTACCTTCAACTTTCTCTAATCTATCTAAAATCTCTTGTGCATTATCTGCATTTTTTTCATAGTTTTCTAATGCTGCTTTAAAGCATTTTTCCCAAACTCTAAAGTGTTTGCTTTCCAAAGCTTGCTTTAATAAGTGTAAGTCAACTGCTTTGTCTTCTATTTTATGGGAGAAAAAACTTAGACCAAAATCTATAAAAAAAATTTCATCAGCTAAAATCATATTACTTGTAGTTAAATCACCATGAATTATGTGATTATTATGGAGAATAGCAATTTTTTTTCCTATTTCTTTACTTAATTTAATGTAGTCATTTTTTTCAAGAACATCTCTAAGTTTTTCTCCTTTAATATGTTCCATAATTATTTTCTGTTTTTCATCTGTTTTTATTAATTTTGGAGCTGGAAAATTAATTGCAGCCAATTTTTCCAAAATCTTAGCCTCTCTTTTTGTCCTGAACTTTCTAAGCTTTTCATCTATTTCTTTAATCCTGTAATTCTTTTTAATCCTGTCTTTAACTATATCGTTATCTAGGTAAATAATTGCTTCTGCTCCTCTGCTTAACTCTTTCATTTTATATCCTCCAAAATTAAACTTATTTTTGCTATAAATTTTGTTGCATTATTAAATATTTCCTCTAATCTTCTTTTAGTGTAAGTTTTAATTGCAGAATATCTTGCTATATGGCTTTCTTTTTTAGCATCTTCAAAGAAATGAATATATTCATCTTCAAATATTTTATAAGATTGATTTAGCATTTCTAAATCTTCTTTCTCAATTTCATCAGGAACTAATAGATGGCCTAGAGCTATCTGAGCTGCATCATGGTCTTTAACTTCATACCCTTTTGATAAAATTGCTGCTTTTGCTGCATACAGCATAGAATAATATGATATTGTTATAGCCCAATAGTCCCAGTGAAGTTTTTTAGGTTGTTCATTTGTTGGAATTATATCTTTAATGTGTTTTGCTATCAATAAGCTATTTTCAGCTTTTTCAAGAAATAATTTTATCTTGAAACTTTGTTCTGATTTTTTTATCCTTCCACCTTTAACATATTCTTTGAATAATTTTTTATATTCTTCTTTATCAAACTGCATTTAAGATACACTCCCAAAATTCTTCTGGATTGTTTAAAATGATATTATTTTGTAATGCCTGTTTTCCAACATTCTCTTCTTCATCTTTAAGCATTAATTGAAATTCTTTCTTTGTGATAAATATAGGATTTATTTTTTTTTTATACAAAAGTTCGTATTTTGAAAAAGATATTGTTTTCTTTCCATCTTTGTTTATTATCAGTAAATCAATATCGCTTTTTTCAGTTTGAATTCCTGTGGCATAGCTACCAAATAAAATAACAATTTCTTCAGTTTTTAATTCGTTGCTTATTTTTTTTATTATTGGATTCTTTTTTAAATATTCTTTTTTTTCTTCATCAGAAGTTATTGTCAAATATGATTTTGCAGTTGGATTTTTAAAATTTAATTTTAATGTTTTAGACTTGCCAATATTTTCAATTATCAATATATCCTCCATTTTTTTTATTGTTCTGTAGAAAGTTGCATA
>CAYXTQ010000107.1:0-3287 GCA_964467845.1 uncultured Methanosarcinales archaeon
TTTTTTTAAAATTTTAAATCATTAATAATAAAGTTTATAAAAAAATAAAAGCCGAAAATAAGTGCACAATTAATTGTGAATGTTGTAGTGAACCTAATGAGTATTAAATATTGGTTAAAGATGAAACAAAGAATAGAAGATATAATAAGGTATTTAGCACCGATAAAAGAAGAATTAATTGTTAGGGAAGATGAATTTATAGAGTTATTTATTAAGGATAATTTTATTGATAATAAAAAGTTTACAGAAGAGAAAAAAAATGGATTTAAAGAGGCGAAGAAAGAAGTGATATTTGAACAGAATTCAATAAATAAAAATTCAATAGAAAAAAATCAATTAAAAAATAATCCAATAGAAAAAAATAATTATCAAAAAAAAATAATAAATTCTGTAAACTATATTTCTTTTGTTAAGAATTATTTTGAAGATATTTTGAGAAGTAAACAAGACTTCACTAATAACATCCCAAATAAAAAACTAATTATTGAGCCAAAATCTATTCTAGGCGGAATTCTTGGATGGACTATTTTAGGCTGGGACACTATGGGAAAAAGATCTGATATGTTTTATAGCCATATGAATAATTATGTTGAAGTTCATGAAGGCATTCATACTGATGATGAGTATGAAACTAGAGTAATAAGTGATTGGATGCTGGGTTATGATCCAAATTATGGAAAATACTAAATTATTCTAATAAGGATGGTTCTTATAAAAACATTTTTAAATGATAACTATTTCTTACGTATAAAATCGTAAATGGGTGGTTTAATTCACAAAAAAAATAATTGTAACAAGTGCATTGCCTTATGCAAATGGGCCTTTGCACGTGGGGCATCTAGTTGAATATATTCAGACTGATATATTTGTAAGATTCTTAAAGTTGATTGGAAAAGATGCAATTTATTGTTGTGCTGATGACACACATGGAACTCCAATTGAGATTAAGGCAAAAGAGCTTGGAATTAAGCCTGAGGAGTTAATTGCTCAATTCTTTAAAGAACATACTGAAGACTTTAACAGTTTCTTGATACATTTTGACAGCTATTACACAACAAACAGCGAAGAAAACAAATATTTTTCTGATTTGATTTTTAACAGGTTAAAGAAAAAAGGGTTTATCTATAAAAAAGAGATAGAGATAACTTATTGTGAGCATTGCAAGAGAAGTTTACCAGATAGGTATGTCAAGGGTAAATGCCCGAAATGTGGTGCTGAGGATCAGTATGGGGATGTTTGTGAAAAATGTAATGCAGCTTATAAAACAGTTGACTTAATAGATCCGTACTGTGTTGTTTGTAAAAAAAAGCCAATAAGAAAAAAATCAGAGCATTATTTCTTTAGATTGGGTGAGTTTTCTTATAAATTAAAAAAATGGGTTACAGAAAATAAAATAATACAAAAAGAGATTAAGAATTTTGTTCTTAATTGGATAAAAGAAGGCTTAGAGGATTGGTGTATTAGCAGAGATGCGCCATACTTTGGATTTAAGATTCCTGGAGAGCAAAACAAGTATTATTATGTATGGTTAGATGCTCCTATTGGATATATTAGCAGTGCTTGTAATTATTTTGGTAAAGATGTTAAAAAAGCAGAGCAGCAATGGAACAAAGCAGATGTAATACACTTTATTGGAAAAGACATAATTTATTTTCACTTCTTGTTCTGGCCTGCAATGCTGATTGGAGCAGATTTTAATCTGCCAAAATATCTTTTGGTGCATGGTTTCTTGACGGTTAACAAGGAGAAGATGTCAAAAAGCAGAGGAACTTTTTTTACTGCAAAGGATTTTTTGCAAAAATATGATGCAGAATACTTGCGTTATTATTATGCTAAAGTGTTAAACAGAAGATTAAGCGATATTGATCTTGATTTTAATGATTTTAACAAAAGCATAAATAATGAGTTGGTTGCTAATTTAGGTAATTTTTGTTATAGAGTACTGAATTTCTTGAATAAAAATTTTGACAGCAGGGTTGGTAAGATTGAAAAAGAGGATTCAATAATAAAACAAATCAATGAGAAAATAAAAATAATAAAAGAAAATTATGAAGACTGCAACTTTAACAGTGCTGTAAAAGAGATTCTAGCAATAAGTGATTTAGGCAACAGATATTTCCAGAATAATGAACCATGGAAATTGATAAAAGAGGATAAGGTTAAAGCACATAAAATAGTTGGTTTTTCAGCTAATATTGTTAAGATATTAAGCATTTTAGTTAGTCCTGTATTGCCAAGGTTTAGTTCAGGATTACAGGAACAGTTAAATTTAAAGGATTTAAAATGGAAGGATATTGATTTTAATTTTGAGGATAAAAAAATAAATGAGGCAAAGATTTTAATACAAAAAATTGAGGAAAAAAAAATGAAGGAAGTTTTGCCATTGAATTTAAGGGTTGGAAAGGTTTTAGAAGTTAAAGATCATCCTAATGCTGATAAATTAGTTGTAATGAAGGTTGATTTGGGGACAGAGAAAAGACAGATTGTTGCTGGGATTAAAACCCATTATAGTTTAAATGATTTAAAGAATAAGAATTTAATTATTGTAACTAATTTAAAATATGCTAAATTAAGAGGTGTTGAAAGCCAGGGAATGTTGCTAGCAGGGTGTTCGGATGATGAAAGTGAAATAGGATTATTAACTGTGAAAAAAAGCAATCCAGGAGATAAGGCTTACTTTGAAAATATTGAGCATACTTCAGAAGAGATTGGCTTTGATAATTTCTTGAAGATAAAGATGTTAGTTAAAGGAGGAAAATGTTATTATAAGGATAATGTGTTGAAAACTGATAAAGAAGAGGTTATAGTAGAAAAAGTTAGTGATGGTTGCAGAGTAAGAT
The DNA here is from genome assembly GCA_964467845.1 of uncultured Methanosarcinales archaeon. Taxonomy (GTDB): domain Archaea; phylum Nanobdellota; class Nanobdellia; order Woesearchaeales; family CAYXTQ01; genus CAYXTQ01. Next base: position 2,841 of record CAYXTQ010000107.1, read on the forward strand.
AATTTATTCTTTTTTCATGAAAATTTCTATGTACTCCATTATTTTATCTATTTTATTAGTATTAACAGAGATTTCTTCTCCATAAGCTGTCGGTTTGCTAAAAAGTAGACCTTCTTTTTTTAATTCATTGATTAAAATTTTAATCCTGCCTCTAAGTTCTCCTGGAAATCCTTTTGGAAGATTATCAATAGATGTGTGGCTGTGCTTGAATTTGCCTAAACGAGTTAATTTATGTAAAATCTTTCCTTTGATTTCATCATCTGTCCACATGAAAAGTCCACCAAAATGTACTTTGAATGAAAAGATTTATATACTTTTCTATTTTATTATAGGATTATGAAAGAAAAATCATTATTACTGCAATTAACAGGAGAAATGCCTTTGTTTAAAATAATAGATTTTTTGGTAGATAACAAAGGGATGGACTTTACAAAAAAAGACATAGCT
>CAYXTQ010000108.1:0-3268 GCA_964467845.1 uncultured Methanosarcinales archaeon
AAAAAAAAGAATAATAATCTCAACAAGGCAGGGCCATAGCCTTACCAATAAAGGCCTTGCAATCCTGAAAAAAATTAATAATATAATTGAGATAAAAAAAATAGACTCAAACTCAATCTATCCTAAATCCAAGAAGGTTGGTATCCTAGTTAAGGGAGGAAAAAAAAAAAAAATAGACTATAGGTTGAGGGACATTGCTGTAAAAAATAAAGCAGACGGTGCTGTGATATTTGTTTTTGACAAACACCTCTACTTGCCTAATGTTGACTATACAAGCAAATATATTGACCTGGAAAAAGAGTTTAATTTCAAAAAGGGCAACTTACTGATAATAAGTTTTGCCAATAACTATAAAAATGCCGAATCAGGAGCATTAGCCATTGCTTTTAACATATGTAAAGATTTAAATATGAGGAATATAATAAAATAACAAAATCAATAATAAAAAAAAAAAAAGAATTCACAAGGGGGTGGGGAACATAGGTGAATGTATTAAGATAATGTATTAGGTATTCCCCCTATTTTTATTTTCAATAATGAATTTAATCAATAAACAAAAATTCAATAATTTAAAAAAAAAAAAATAAAAAAAAAAAAAAAAAAAAAAAAGAGGCTGGCTTATGATTATTATCGGATGCTCTAAAGGAAAACATTTAGCAAAAAAAATCGCAGCATTAATAAAAAAGCCCTATTCCGAACTCCTTGTTGAAAAATTTCCTGACAATGAGCTCAATCTTAGGTTTAAGATAGATGTTAAAAATAAAAAAGTTGTACTTGTGCAGAGTTTTTACGGAGATATAAATGATTTGATAGTTGAGGTTTTGTTTGCAGCAGACACTGCTCGCGACTTAAAAGCAAAAAGTGTCAGCCTTGTTGCTCCTTATTTTCCCTATCTAAGACATGATGAAAGATTCAATCCAGGTGAAGCTGTTAGTTTAAGGGTTATAGCAGACATTATTAATAAGTTCTTTGATGAAATTTTTATAATAGACCCGCACTTGCATCGTGAAAAAACATTAGGCCATATATTCAAGATTAATGCGCATAAATTAAGTGCTTGCAGCTTAATAGCAGATTATATAAAAAATAAAAATAAAAACCCGGTAATAATTGGCCCTGATTGGGAAAGTTATAAATGGGCAGAAAAAGTAGCCTCTTATTGTAATTGCAAATCTTATATTCTGGAAAAAAAGAGGATTTCTTCAAGAAAAGTTGTCATTAAATTTAATAAGAAAGTTGATTTAAAGGATAAAAATATTGTTATTGTTGATGATATAATCAGCACAGGTCATACAATTTTACAAGCAGAAAAACATTTAAGAAAATTTGGTGTAAAAACCATTACCTGTATCTGTATTCATGGTATTTTTTCTGAAAACGCATTACAAAAACTAAATAACGCAAAAATTAATGTTATTTCTACAAATACAATCCCAAGTGTTAAAAGTAAGATAGATGTTACAGATATAATAGCAGAAAGATTACAATGAACAAAAATAAACTAATTTACATAGATTTTGAAAGAAAATATTACAATATACAGAATCATTGGCAGCCTTATTATAATTGGAAATGTTTATGTGTTTTCTAAAGAAAAAGAAAGAAGTTAAAGTTAGATCTTAATAACTCTTGCTGAAATAAATTCAACGAAGAGCAAGTATAAGTTAAGTGTTATTTATAATACATTTTCCTCGGTTTAACTTTTCTTAATTATTTTATTTTTTATTTTACTTCCTATATCTGATATTAAACCTAATATCAATATAAAAATAGCAAAAATATACCCCATAAAAAGATATACTACTACATTTTGAATAATACCAAAAATATTATATATCTCTACAAATTGTGAATCCCACTTTCCATTAAATATAAGATAAATATTTGTAGGTGCAATAAGAATAAATATTAAAATAGCATACCATTCTTTTTTTAAAACACCTAAATTTTTTTTAAGTAAATTTATTACAATATCTTTAATTTTCATTAAATGGATTACACCAACAACCATAGCAGCAATAAATAATATTCCGGTCACAACCCCTTTATATGCATACCATAAATAACCTGTTAATCCCGCCATTAACATAAAGATTAATATAAAAAATATTTTAAGTATCATAGCCTTACTTTTTTTAAGCTGCTTATAAAGAGGTAATATACATATAATTAACAACATTAGTGAACTGCTTTGTAAAATAGTAATCACCTGATTAATTTTTGGATTATCTGTTTGTTCAATAAATAAAGTTATTGTTAATAAAACCGCGAAAAAAGCAAGACTTGTAAAATATCTTGATTTATCTTCAAGAAACTTAAATAAATATACTGTTCTGATTTGTTTCATATACTATTTATAAATATAATATAAATATAAATCTTTCTTCTCAATGATAAAAAAAATATTTAGATGATAAACTTCGTTCTACGATCAATAACTCTTACTAAAATATATCCAATATTTTGCCTTTTTATTGCATTGTATGCAGTTTCCAGTAACTTTTTCTTGGTTAAATGGAATGCATCTGGAAGTAGCTCCATTTGTTTTGTCCTTAATCCAGTCTTCGCATTCAACCTCTCCACAAAATTGACAAGAAGCTATTTTCTTGTCTTTAATTACCTTCATAAATTCATTCCAATTATTAACCTTTACAATGCTTGATTCTAATAATTTTTTTGCTTTGTTAAACAAAGAATTTTGAATGTCATCCAATAACTCTTTTACTTTTTTATCCAAATCCTTTTCTTTTACTGTTTCTTTTTTTCCATTATCCCTTCTAACTAAAACAACCTGTTTTTTTTCAATGTCTTTTGGACCCACTTCAATCCTGATTGGAACCCCTTTTAGCTCCCATTCATTAAATTTCCATCCAGCACTATACTCATCTCTGTCATCTAACTTAACTCTGTATTTTTTTAACTTTTGCTTTAATTCATTTGCTTTCTTTAAAACAACTTTTTTTTTTTTTTCAAAGATTATTGGGATTATAATAATTTGAATTGGAGATGCTCTTGGAGGCAAAATTAATCCTTTATCGTCAGAATGCAATAAAACTGCTGCTCCTATCAGCCTTGTGGAAAAACCCCATGAATTCTGCCATGGAATATGTATTTTTTCATCCTTTCCTATAAATTTTATTCCAAATGCTTTTGCAAAACCCTGTCCTAAATTATGACTTGTACCACATTGCAATGCCTTTCCATCTGGCATAAATGATTCAATTGTATAAGTTGCTTTTGCTCCTGCAAATCTCTCTTTTTCAGTTTT
>CAYXTQ010000109.1:0-3244 GCA_964467845.1 uncultured Methanosarcinales archaeon
CAATAAGGTGCAAAAACACAATAAGGCAAACATAGTTTGCCTACACCATGAAATTGAACCAATATTTTTTTTAAAATTTTTAAATTCATTGAATTTATAATAAAATAATAAAAAAAAATAAATAAAACTGGAACAAGTGCACAATTAATTGTGATTGTTTTACAACACCTATTGATTAATTAAATAATGGCAATTAATTAAAAAAAAATATGAAAAAAAAAATATTCAATTTAATAAAAATTAGTTTAGGAATAATAATTCTAGTGGTTTTGTTCTATAAATTAGGAATCAAGGAGATAATAGAAACATTAAAAATAATGAATTTTTATTATCTAATCCCAATTTATTTGATTATATTTCTATCGTTATTTTTGTCTACTATCGGAATATATGTTCTAGTTAAACAGTTAAAAAAAAAAATAAAACTTAAAGAACTTTTTAGATATGTCTCAATAAGCTGGTCTACTGGTTTGTTTTTTCCAGGTAAGATTGGAGAACTGTCTTTGCTTTATTTTTTTAAGAAGCATAAGATAAATATTGGTCATGGAAGTTCTATTTGGTTTATGGACAAAATAACCAGCCTTATAGTTGTTTCGATATTATCAATAATTGGTTTTTTAATATTTTTTGGAAAGCATCAAACATTAATATTAGCTATTTTCTTGTTATTATTTTTCTTTCTAATTTTTATTTTTATAGTATCAAATAGATTAAGGGGCTTGATAAAAAAATATGTTTTAAGGAAGCATGAAAAACATTTCAAGGGATTTTCCAGTTTGACTATTATTTATTTCAAGCAACATAAAAAATATTTATTCATTAATGTAATAGTAACAATTATTAGAACAATATTAGACAGTATTATGTTTTTTTTGATATTTTTATCATTCAATAAAATCATTCCATTGTTTTATATTATATTGATATGGGCTATGGAGGTAATAATTTCAATGATACCAATTACGATAAATGGTTTAGGCATAAAACAATCTGTTAGTACTTATCTTTATAATATAATTGGAGTTCCTTTGCCAATTATTGGAGCAAGACACGTTATTAACTTATTAACCCAGTATACTACTGGCTTATTTTTTATATTAACAACAAAAGAAAAACATCTTACTAAGTAATATATTTGTCATATGCTTCTTTTAATGTTACGAACTTCAAATCATTAAATTTACTACAATACCTAAAAAATTGTTCTAAATTATTAACAACATAGCTCTTTTTTCCATTTTCATAAACAGCTTCACTAGAATGTGTAATAACAACAAAAATGAATGGTTTTTCACTTCTGTCTGCGTTTTTGTAATAATACTTAAAGCAGTTAATCAGTAAGCTGTTGCTTAAAAAAGGGTCTGCTCTAAAGTTAATTCCTAAAAATTTAAATGTTGCTATGGGTATTTCTAAGACTTTAGAATTTTGTTCTTTTGTATCTTGATAGTTATTCGAACTTAAAAACCACGGATAGTGTGTTTTAGTATTTTTCCAATCATAAGTTCTATCATCTTTAATATGTCCTTTTAATCTAGGAACTGCACTTGTGTCTATTTTAAAACTTGTTTTTTCTAATGCCTTAATTGCTTTTGTATCAAGAGCCCAATTTCCCCATCTAAAGCTTATAAGACTTTTTTCTATTTTTTCTCCAAGATTTTTTTTTATTAAGTTTCTTTGTGCATTTAACATTTCAATTATGTTTTCCTCACTATAAAATTTAGCAGAAGCATACTTTAATTCCTTATTAATTTCTTTTTGTAAGGCTAAATCCCTTCTTGGATGCAGATGTAAGCCAATTTCATGTTTTGCCTTGTATGATCTTTTTAACTGGTTTATTATTTTTTTTAATTCATCTCCTTTTGCTGTAAAACATTGGGTGCATAATAAGAAAGTTAATTTAGCATTATGTTTACTAGCTAATTCTCTTAAAATTTTTATTCCAGAATAACAGCCCTGAAAATCTTGGCTCATCCATTTTCTTGTTAAATCATTATTTATATAGCCTGGCTCTGTATCAACTGTTACAGCAATGTAGAATGGATGTTTTTCTTTTTCTTTTTTTAGATTTTGTACTTTTAAAAATATTGGAGTTAAAACATTTATTAGTTCATCTGTTAATTTATTTTTGAATATTTTATATGCTAATGATTTCATTTTTCTAGGATTATAATATCAAAGCTTCCGAATATAGGTCCCTTAAATTTCATAAATAATGGTATTAAATATTTTGGTATTTTTTTGTATGAGATAAAACCCATCGTATTTTTTTTTACTAATCTTAAATTTGTTTTACTTAAAATTTTTTTTAAAGAAAAATTAAACATACACCATTCTTTGTTTTTTATGCTATTTAGGATGATAAATGGATTAATTCTATTAGGTTCTGAAATTATAATATATTTTTTACTGACTCTTGTCATTTCGTTTAATGCTTTTAGAGGATTATCAAGATGGTGCAATAAGTCAGAGCAGAAGCTAATGTCAAAAGAGTTGTCTTTAAATGGCAAATTATATGCATCTGCTTTAAGTAAATTTTTACCAGGGTTTATAGATAATAAATAACTGGAGATATCTACACCTAAAACGTTGTTTGATAATTTATCAAAATAATATGTAAATCTGCCATTACCACAACCAACATCAAGGATTTTAGTGTTTTTATCTATTTTTACAAAGTTTTGTATCCATTTTATTTTTGGTTCAATTGGTGTTTTTATTCTTATATCACTAGGATTTATATTATAAATTTTTTTCCAATGTTCTTCTTGGTTTCTCATTTTTTCAATAAATCATGGTATGTTTTAATATATTTATCAGCACATCCTTCCCAGCTTAATTTGTTATTAATTATAAAATTTCTAGAGTTTACTGCCAAAGCTTCTCTTAATCTTTTATTCTTTAATAATTTATCTATACTTTTTATTATATCTTGTGTGTTTCTCGGTTTTATTAGAATGCCTGTTTTGTTGTTGATTATAATTTCTGGAATTCCGCCAACAGAGGTTGCTATAACGGGTGTTTGTGATGCCATTGCTTCTAACACAGTATTAGGTCTACCTTCTGAAAGGCTTGGTAATACAAATATATCTGCTACATTATAGTAATATGAAACTTCTTTTTGAGATTTGCTACCTAGGAAAAGAATGTTTTTTAGGTTTAAGGATTTTACTTTTTTTTTAAATAAATGTTCATCAGCACCTTCTCCTATTAATAAAAGTTGGGCATTAAGGTGAGGCATTGCATT
>CAYXTQ010000110.1:0-3222 GCA_964467845.1 uncultured Methanosarcinales archaeon
CAGATTACAATAGATAATAACAGTGTAGTTACATTTATACCAGATGCTAACTGGTATGGTCTGAGAACAGTAATATTTACAGCAAATGATAGTATAAACTCAACTGACAGTAATGTTGTTCGTTTAACTGTAACTAATGTGGCAGAGCCAGTACAACCATCTCCTCCAAGTGCAGCAGGTGGCGGTGGTGCTGGAGGCTTAGGCGGTAAAAAATATGAATGTATGACGAACTGGTGGTGTTCGGATTGGAGTGCTTGTTTGCCTAATAATACAATGGTAAGGGAGTGTATTGATTTAAACAACTGTGAGGAAATTAAAGATGAGGAAAAACCAGAGGAATCTATGCCTTGTGTAATATTCCCGCATTGCTTTAATGGAATTCAGGATGAGGATGAAACTGGTGCGGATTGTGGTGGTGAAGATTGTGCACCATGTGAAAGTTGCTATGACGGAATTAAAAACCAAGGTGAAGAAGGGGTTGATTGTGGAGGGCCTTGTCCGCCTTGTGAAGAAAAACTTGTAACTGTTCCTTGTGTAAATGTTACAAGATCGGAAAGAGAACTATTGGATATAAAAAAAGGAGAAATTAGCTCTGATATAAAATTACCAGAAGGTTACTCTGTTGCAATACCTCCATTTAACTTGCATTGTCATGGTAGAAGTTATGAACTTACTGTTAGTGTCCCTGAAGAGTTTGTTGATGTAAGGATTTTAAGATGCACTGGTAAAGAATGCTATCCAGCAACGCTGACAGAAATAACAAATCTTGAGTGTGGTGGTGAAATAATTGAGGAATTGTTTAGAAAAGAAACAATATTACAGCCAGAGTATATGCCTCTTACTATTGAAGAAGTAAATTTAACTCTAAAATCTTTTGAGGAAACTCTAAAATCCGGGGCTAACAAGGTTAAATTTTATGGAGAAGCATTTGAAGATATAACTACTTTATTAAAAATGCCTGACAAGCCAGTGCCACAACCAAAAAACCCTAGCTTGAAGATAATAGGTACTCCAATAAACATAGAGATTTCTAGAGCAGGGAATGGAAGTTTAGGTTCAATAATAACTATGCCTTATGTGAGATCAGATGAGATTGATGAAGATTCAATAGCAATGTATGCCAGGATTAGTGAAGATGAATGGAATTATATAGGAGGTATCTTAGATAAAAATCTTAAGACAGTAACTGCAAATATTACAGATGTTGATAAGTATTTTATTAACGGTAATGCTCAATTTGCATTAATGGGGATATTATGCATTAATTGCCTGAATAGTACTTTCTTAAAAGTGCATGAACCAACTAAGCCAACCAGAGATGCTATTATTCTTATACATGGTTTGGCAGGCAGTATAGCTTCTTACCAGGATATGATTAATGACATAAAGCTAAATGATCAGCCTTTCCAGACATGGGTATTTGGTTATCCTTCTTTTAAAGGCATAGATAATAATGCTAGGGATCTTATGCACTATTTAGAGGCACACTCAAGCGAATATGACAGATTGTTTATTGTAGCACATTCAATAGGAGGTTTAATAGCACAACAAGCATTGTACAAGGCTTACTTAGCAAACAAAGAAGAAACGGATAAGTATACATATATTGACAAGGTTAAAAAGGTTATATTGGTTGGTGTTCCAAATGAAGGCACGCCTGCAGCAGATGCATATAATAATTTATTCAGGTATTTGGTTAATTTAAAATCTTCATTTAATCTTTTTAGATTGGATGAGATTGTATTACAAGAGTTAGTGACTGGGGTTATTACTCCAAGAGTTCCTGAAGTAAAATACTATGTAGTTGCAGGAACAAGACCTTATGAGTTTAACCTATTATTCTTTAAAACAACAACAGCTGAACTTTTAGAGATATATGAAGATAATGATGGTATTGTTACAGTTAGAAGTGCTCAACATGTTGGAGAAGGTTATATAAGAGACAGATGCAGTAATTTTTGGACAGTAAATGCTACCCATACTAATTTAATTTCTGATCCTGTTGCAAGAAAAATAATAGAGAGGATAATTACTGAACAAATACTTGTTGAAAAAGATAAACCGTTATTAGGTCATATGAGGTATTATAAATTCCCAATCAGTGACTGCCTACCAGATGATCAACTTGTTGTGATAGGCAAAAAAATAAAGGAAAGTGAGGTGTATGATGTTACTGGCTGCTTGTGCGGAAATGGTGTTTGCGGAGAAGGAGAAAATGCTATTAATTGTCCAGAAGATTGTGCTGTAATGTTTGCAAAAGAAAGAAAGAATATTATTTTAATGATGGTTATAGGTTTACTAGGGATTTCCTTAATGATACTTTTCAGTACTATAGCAAGACCATACCTCTCAAAAGCACTGGCTAAAGTCAAATCAAAGATTTCTGCTTTGAAACTTGAAAAAAAATTACGTGTTGAAGTAAAACCATTGAGGCAGGAGATTCTTGAAAGACTTGACAAATTAGAAAGTAAGATAAGTGAAGAAACTCTAGAAAATCTTTCAAAAGAATTCTCATGGATAATTAGAGAGTTCTTCAAGAAACAGTTTAACATTGAATATGAATTCACTTATGAGGAATTGGAAAAAGAACTTAATGTTAGAAGGATAGATCCTATTTTGGTAAATGTAATTAGTTCATTCTTCAAAAGAATAACACAGATAGAGTTTGGAGGAGGCGAATTAACAAAGGACGAGTTAAGAGCATTAATCATTGAGGTGAGAGAGATTTTAGAATTAACTGTAGAGAAGGTTCCAGAAGAAAAAAGAAGTAAGGAAAAACCACCAGAACATAAAAAGATAGAAGTAAAGGAAACTGGATTGAAAAGAATTTTTATTTTAATCTCAGAAGCAGATATTTATCTAAGAGAGAAACAAGTCAAAAAAGCAAAAATAGTGTATTATGATATCATGAAAACTTACAATAAACTTTCACCTGCTAAGAAAAAGAAGGTTTATGATACAATCAAACGTTTATATGATGAAATAAAATTAACAAAAGGGAGGGAATAAAAAAAAAAAAAATTCAATAATAAAATTAAATCATTAATAAGAATTCAATGAAAATAAAAAAAAAAAACAATATTAAAAAAAAAACAATAAAAACAAAAATCAATTAAGTAAATAATTAAAAAAAAAAAAAAATATCAATATCAAATACCATTAAAAATCAATAAAAAAAAAAAAAAAATTAATCAATAAAAAAAAAATGAAAATAAGTAAAAA
>CAYXTQ010000111.1:0-3222 GCA_964467845.1 uncultured Methanosarcinales archaeon
CTTATTATATCACCAAACTTCCCAACAAAAACAACATTAAATTCTTCATTATCTTTAATAAATTTACCTGTGTCGTGTAATTGACCGCCACTCTGTGGATACATGGCTGTTTGATTCAAGACTACATATTTACCATCTTTGACACTCTCTAAAGTAGCTTCAAATTCTTTCATATAAGCATCTTCTAAATACAGAGCATTTGTCATAATACCACCAAAAAATTTGTAACATTTAATAATTTATAAATTTTTTGATAAACTTTATATATACTAAAGAACCAAAAACCAAAAATATGGGGGATTTAATAAATAAAATAAACGAATTAAAAAAAGAAAAGAATGCAGTTATTCTTGTACATAATTACCAGAGGAAAGAAATATACGAAATAGCTGATTTTATAGGAGATTCTTTAGAGTTAAGCAAACAGGCAGCTAAAACAAATGCAGATATTATTGTTTTTTGTGGTGTTGACTTTATGGCTGAAAGTGCTAAAATACTTAATCCAAAAAAAAAAGTTCTTATTCCAAGCAAATTAGCAAAATGCCCAATGGCTGCAATGGTTGACATAAATAAATTAAGGGAGTTAAAGAAAAAACATCCAAAAGCAGCTGTTGTAAGCTATATAAACACAAATGCTGAGACAAAAGCAGAGTCAGATATTTGCTGCACAAGCATGAATTTCATTGATATTGTTAATAAATTGCCTAACAAAGAAATTATTTTTTTGCCTGATAAGCATATGGGGGCTTATTTGCAAACAAAAACAAATAAAAAAATTATTTTAATGGAAGGTTATTGCATTACACACACCAAAGTTAAGGCTGATGATATTAAAAAAGCAAAAGAATTGCATCCAAATGCAAAAGTAGTTGCTCATCCTGAATGCCCTTTAGAGGTTTTAAAACTAGCAGACCACATTACAGGAACTGGCGGAATGATAAAATATGCAAAAGAATCTGATGCAAAAGAATTCATCATAGTAACAGAAGAAGGAATGGTTAATAGATTAGAAAGAGAAGTTCCAAATAAAAAGTTTTATAGGGCTGCTGGTGTTTGCTTTAATATGAAGCAGATTACTTTAGAAAATGTTTATGAAGCTTTAAAAAAAGAGCAGTATGAAGTTGATGTTCCAGAAAACATAGCAGAAAAAGCAAGAAAATGCCTTCAAAAAATGATAGAATAAAAAAATTGTACGATAAAGGTTATTTGCTTACTGTAAAGAATAAATTTTATAGAATTTTTTTAGATAAATTATTTGATTTATTGTTAAAAACAGATGTTGGAAAAGGAGATATTACTTCTAATAGATTATTTAAGAAAAACTTTACAGTAAAAGCGGTTATAATTGCAAAGGAAAACGGAATTATTGCAGGCATAGAGGAGATTACATACTTATTAAATAAACACGACATAGAAATAATAGCAAAAAAAAGCGGAAGCTATGTAAAAAATGGTGAAATAGTAATTGTTTTGAAAGGCGACATTAAAACTATATTAAAACTTGAAAGAACAATATTAAATATTTTCCAAAGAATGAGCGGAATAACTACTTTTATAAACAATATTGTTAAAAAATCAAAAGTAAGAATAGCTGCAACAAGAAAAACATTATATAGTTACCTTGATAAAAAAGCAGTCTATATTGGAAAAGGATTAACCCACAGGTTAAACCTTAGTGATGGAATCTTAATAAAAAAAAATCATCTGAAATATGCAAAAAATATTCCAAAAGACGCTATAATTGAAGTTACTAACATAAAAGAAGCCTTAGAAGTTTCTAAATACAAGCCAATAGCAATAATGTTTGACAATATGAAACCTTTAGAAATAAAAAAAGCAATTAAATTGTTGCCAAAAAATATAATATTCGAGGCTTCAGGAATAAAAGATATTAAGCAATATCAAAATATTGGCCTAGATGTTATTTCATTAGGTTCATTAACAAAAAACAGCCATGTATTAGACATGAGCTTAAAAATAAAATGAAAATACTTCGTATTTTCAATGCACTGGAAAATCAAAGATTTTCGGTGTCCTGGAAGTTGGAGACTTCCATGATTAAAATTTCGGAGGGAAATTTTAACCTATGAAAACAGATTTTTTAGTTATAGGCTCTGGAATTGCTGGCTTAAACTTTGCATTAAAAGCTGCAAAATACGGCAAAGTTACTGTTATAACTAAAAAAGGTATTATTGAAAGCAATACAAACTATGCACAAGGAGGAATTGCTGCTGTTTTAGAAAAATATGACAGTTTTAACAAGCACATAAAAGATACCTTGAAAGTTGGCTGTGGTTTATGTAATAAAAAAGCTGTTAAAGTTATGGTGAAAAATGCTCCCAAAGAGGTTAATGAATTAATTAATTTAGGAGTTGGTTTTGACAGAACTCATGGAAAATTAGATTTAACAAAAGAAGCAGGCCATAGTAAAAGAAGAATAGTTCATATAAGGGATGTAACAGGCAAAGAAATTGAGGAAACTTTAGTTTTTCATATAAGAAATAATGAAAACATTGAAGTCTATGAAAAGCATATTGCAGTTGATTTGATTGTAAAAAATAATAAATGCATTGGAACATATGTTTTAGATGTAAAAAACAACAGGATAAAATATTTTTTCAGCAAAGTAACAGTTTTAGCTACTGGCGGTTTATGTGAAATTTATTCTCATAGCTCTAATCCTGAGATTGCAACAGGAGATGGAGTTGGTATTGCGTATAGAGCTGGAGCTAAAATAGAAGACATTGAATTTGTTCAGTTCCATCCTACTGCTTTGGACAAAAAAGGTTGTGAACATTTTTTAATTTCTGAAACTGTTCGTGGAGAAGGAGCTGTTTTAGTTAACAGCAAAGGACAAAGGTTTATGAAAAAATATCATAAGATGGAAGAATTAGCTCCAAGGGATGTTGTTTCAAGGGCTATTTTACAGGAGTTAAAGAAAGGTCCTGTTTTCCTTGACATAAGGAACAGAGGAAGCAATTTCTTGAAAAAAAGATTTCCAGCAATCTATAAAAAATGTTATGAGTATGGGATTGATATCACAAAGCAATTAATTCCAGTTTCTCCAGTTGCACATTATTCTTGCGGTGGAATAAAGACAAATGCCTATGGTGAAACAAAAATTAAAGGATTGTTTGCTTTTGGAGAGGTTGCTTGTACAGGAGTGCATGGAGCTAATAGGTTAGCCAGTAATTCTTTGCTTGAATCAGTTGTTTTTTCTTC